>CAZNGJ010000074.1:0-12049 GCA_964572615.1 uncultured Bacteroides sp. | reverse complement strand
CCGCTCTTCTCGGAGGCCATGATGAGACCCCATGCGGTGGCGGTGTTGCCGTTGATGTCGGTGTAAACGCCGGGACGTGGATCCTCGGTCTCTACGCGGTAGGTCGAGACGCTGGCGTGGATATTGTGGCCATAGTCATAGCCGGCATTGATTACCTTGGTGTTGGCCTCGGCGATAGCGGGCTTCTTGGCGAATTTCTTGTTAATATGGTGTATAGCGGCATCGAGGGGACGGTCGAAGAGCCAGCATACCAGACCGAGGGCGAAGATGTTGCGGCACTTCATCATGCCCTTGTTGTCGAGACCCGAGTCGGCCAGGGCAGCCTTGGTCATCGAGGTAACGGGCACGTCGAGTACCTGGGCGGTGATGCCCAGTTCGGCTATGGCGTCGTCGGTCTTGAAGAGAGCCTTCTTGAGGTCGGCTTCTTTGAACGAGTCGATGTCGATGATGATGACGCCGCCGGGCTTGAGGAACTTGACGTTCTGCTTGAGAGCGGCAGGGTTCATGGCTACCAGTACGTCGCAGAGGTCGCCGGGGGTGTGGACACCCTTGCCTACGCTGACCTGGAAGCCGGATACGCCGCTAAGCGAGCCCTGCGGGGCGCGGATTTCAGCCGGATAATCGGGGAAGGTGGACACCATGTTGCCCACGCCGGCCGATACATTGGTAAAAATGTTGCCCGCAAGCTGCATGCCGTCGCCCGAGTCGCCCGAGAAACGCACCACAACCTTGTCGAGAACTTTTACATTGGTTTTTTCCAACATAGCTGTAATATAATTGGTGAATTAGATTGGTATTTCAGGATTAGTATGGAAGATTTTTGCAGTAGTCTTTCCGACTTGCAAAGTTAAGCTAATTTTTCCGACTAAGCGCCATTCCCAACCTATTTTTTTGTCGCAAGGAGCATGAATTATGCGCAGGTACGGAAAAAATGCGTACCTTTGCCGTACAAACAGTCTATAAAGAGTAAAGTTATGAGCAGATCGGGCCTGAATCTCGGACGTTACGGCAAGTGGATTTTTCTGCTGGCCTCGGCTGCTGTTGTCATCGCGTTCCTGTACTTCTCTAACATCCTGGTCAAGGATCTGTCGGAGCGCGAGCGCGAACGTATGGAGATATGGGCCGACGCCACCAAGGAGATTCTCCGCCAGTTTGGCGACGGTACGGCCGAGCCGGCCGACGACGAAGCCATAGTAATGGAGGGTGACAATGATGTCGTTGTGATGTCCGACGCGTCGGAAGCCATGCCCGTGGCCGACATAAACTTCCTGCTGCGCATACTCGAAGGCAACACTACCATCCCGGTGCTACTCGTCGACGAACACGGCAACATCAAGAACCACCGTAACTTCGACCTGCCCGAGCCATACGATCCTGCCGACCAGTACGACGACCTCAGCGAGGCCAACCGCAGGTATCTCGACAAGAAACTGGCCGACCTGTCCGGAACAAGCAATGTCATAGATATCGAGTTGAGCGACGATGTCGTCCAGCATCTTTACTATCAGGATTCCAAGCTGTTGCAGCGACTCAGCTACTTCCCGTATGTACAGTTGGCCGTGATGCTGGTGTTCTTGCTCGTGGTGTATTTCGCCGTGACGTCGAGCAAGGAGGCCGAGCAGAACAAGGTATGGGTGGGACTGTCGAAGGAGACGGCCCATCAACTCGGAACACCCATATCCTCGCTGATGGCGTGGATGGAGCTGCTGCCCGACCTTGGTGCCGACGCCGATACATGCGCCGAGATGGACAAGGATGTCAAGCGACTGTCGACCATAGCCTCGCGATTCTCCAAGATAGGTTCGCGACCCACCATGGAGGCCGAGAGCGTGGGCGAGCTCGTCACGCGAGCTTCGGACTATATGGCTTCCCGCATATCATCGCGCATCGACCTGACACGTACCATACCCGCCGACTCGCCGGTGGTCAATGCCAGTGCCCCGCTGTTCGAGTGGGTCATGGAGAATCTTATCAAAAATGCCGTCGATGCCATGGAGGGTACCGGCCATATCGACATCAATGTGTTCACCGACCACGGCCGTGCCGTTATCGAGGTATCCGACACCGGCAAGGGTATCGCCGCCAAAAACCGCAAGCGGGTATTCAAGCCCGGTTTTACTACAAAAAAACGCGGTTGGGGCCTTGGTCTCACCCTTGCCAAACGTATTGTCGAACAGTACCATAGAGGTCATATATTCGTGAAGGATTCGGCGCCCGGTCGCGGCACGACGTTCCGTATCGAGTTGCCCCTGTCACAATAAACCGGCGCCGGGAGCGTTTTCTACTTATATATTATATGTATAAGCCAACCATTGACATGAAATTTCAGAAATATACACAACGTTTGCGAATCTTCGGCGTAGTCAAGGCAGTGATGTTCACCGCATTGGCGTGTGCTATGTTTGCCTGTGGAGGCGCAAAACTGTCTGTGACCGACGAGCAGATGGCCCGTGGCGAATATAACGACGCCGCCAAGACATACCGAAAGATATACGACAAGCTGACTAAACGCGAGGAGCGAACCCTGCGTGGTCAGGTGGCCTACAAACTGGCCGAGTGTCACCGCCGACTCAACCAGACGGCACGTGCCGAGGCTGCCTACTCCAATGCTATCCGTTATGGAGTGACCGACTCGATGGCGCTCTTGCGACTGGCACAGATGCAGCACGCCAACGCCAAGTACGGACCGGCCATCAAGAGCTACGAGGAATTCCTGGCGCTGAAGCCGGGTGATGTCGAGGGTACCAACGGTCTGTCGGGAGCCCGTTTTGCCGCCTCGAAGCCCCGCCCTTCCCGTTATAAGGTGGCCAAGAGCCCGCTGTTCAACAGCAGCCGCGCCGACTATGCACCGATGTACTTCGACAAGTCGTACGATCGCATATATTACACCACAACATCCGAGAAAGCCACAGGCTCAAAGCGCAGTGAGATTACCGGCATGAAGAACGGCGACGTATGGACCGCATCGAAGAACGAACGTGGCGTTTGGACAAAGCCCGAGGCAGTCGAGGGCGAGCTGAACACCGAGCTCGACGAAGGCATCGTGTCGTTCTCGCCCGACGGCTCGACAATGTATCTCACCAAAGCCCGTCGCGAACCCAACGCGTCGACCGGTGTAGAAATCTTCACATCCACCCGCAGCGATGCCAAGTGGTCGGCTCCGGTCAAGTTCGAGATAACGGCCGATACCGTTTCGTCGTACGGTCATCCCGCAGTGTCGCCCGACGGTACTTGGCTGTATTTCACCAGCGATATGCCCGGTGGCAGCGGTGGCCGTGACATCTGGCGTATCAACCTCAAGGAGCGCGGCGGCAGTCTGGAGAATCTCGGTGAGTGGATCAACACCCCCGGCGACGAGATGTTCCCCTACGTGCGTACCGACTCGGTGCTGTACTTTGCCTCCAACGGTCATCCCGGTTACGGCGGTCTCGACATTTTCCGTGCAGAGATGACACCCTCCGGCGGCTGGAACGTTGAGAATATGGGCAGTCCGCTTAACTCGTCGGCTGACGACTTCGGAATCACCTTCGGTCCCGGCGAAACAGGCTATTTCTCTTCCAACCGTAACGATGCCCGCGGATACGACCATATCTACTCGTTCGAACTGCCCGACCTGAAAATCAACATCTCGGGATGGGTGCTCGATCGCGACGAGGAGCCTGTGCCTAACGCCGTAATCCGTATCGTAGGCAGCGACGGCTCGAATCAGAAGCAAGTGGCTCGTGACGACGGTTCGTTCTCGTTCCCCCTTGAACGCGGTATCAGCTACGTCATGATGGCCGGTGCCAAGGGCTTCCTCAATGCCAAGCAGGAATTTACGTCCGATATTGCCGAGGAAGATGCCGAGTATGGCGTTGACTTCATCCTGGCGTCCATAACCAAACCTGTCGTGGTTGAAAACATCTTCTTTGACTTCGACAAGGCTACACTACGCCCCGAATCGAAGACATCGCTCGACGAATTGGCACAGGTGCTCCGCGACAACCCCAACGTGACCATCGAGATGGCCTCGCACACCGACCGCAAAGGCTCCGAACAATACAATATCGATCTGTCAGGCCGGCGTGCCCGCTCGGTTATCGACTACCTGATTTCGGTTGGCATCGCTCCCGACCGTCTGCAGAGTCAGGGTTACGGCAAGTCGCGTCCCAAAAAGATTACCAAGAAGTTGGCTCGCGAGTATCCGCAGTTCCCCGAGGGTACCGAACTCACCGAAGAATACATACTGACACTGTCACCCGAAGATCAGGAGGCTGCCGACCAGATAAACCGCCGCACGGAGTTCCAGGTGCTTTCTATCGACTACCGAATGTATTGACACCCAATGAAGTTCCGGACGCAGATAGAGGTAAGCAAACCCAAAACGATGCTCAGACTCAAGCAACCGATGCTGAGTCTGGGCTCGTGTTTCAGTCGTGCTATTGGTTCGAGACTGGCCGATGGGGGCGCTGACATCTGCGTGACGCCCATGGGGGTTCTCTTCAATCCGGTTTCGATAGCGCATATCGTCGATCGCGCGTTGCGTCACGAGCTGTTTACCCACGACGATTTGTACCGCGACTCGGCGGGGGGTTACCATGCCTTGGCTTTTGAATCACGACGGCAGGGTAGCGAACCTCAGCAACTTTTGGAACAACTTAACACGGATTTCACGGTCTTTACAGACGTTCTCGAACGCGCAGAGTGCCTGATTGTTACGTTTGGCACAGCATGGTGCTTTTATCATATCCCAACCGACTGTGTCGTTGGCAATTGCCATAAATTGCCCGACGGCGAGTTCAGCCGTCATCTATGTTCGGTCGACGAGATATGCAATCTGTGGCGTCCGATACTTGCATCCGGTCGCCGTACCATATTTACGGTCAGTCCTGTTCGTCATCTCAACGACGGGCTGCACGGAAATACCCTCTCCAAGGCACGGCTTCATTTGGCCATCGAACAGCTATGCGCCGACTACGGAAACGCTGAGTATTTTCCTGCCTACGAGGCACTTGTCGACGACTTGCGCGATTATCGTTTTTATGCCGACGACCTCAAGCACCCGTCGCCGATGGCCGAGGAGTATATTTTTGAACATTTTACCGATACTTATTTCAGACGTGAGGACCAAGAGGTCATTGCCGCAACCCGTCGGCTGGCCCGTCAGAGTCTTCACCGCACCATTATAGAATGAAAGTTCTCGATACTTTACCCGACAATATAACTAATGTGCTGACTGACAGCCGGTCGGTGACGCCCGGAGTTATCTCGGGTGCCGATACGGCGTTCGTTGCGCTGAGTACCGCTGTGGGCGACGGTCACCGCTTTGTCCGTCCGCTGTACGAGCGTGGTTTGCGCACATTTGTGGTCGACGACGCCACCCGTTTTGCAGACCTTGAGGATGCGACCTTCGTTGTGGCACCCGCCGGGACGCTTGATTTCCTTATCGAGACAGCCGGCAACCGTCTTAAGGCTTCGGGTGCGCGGCAGATAGTCGTTACGGGCAGTCGACGGAAGACTACAGTCAAGGAGCTGATAGCCAAAGCACTGCGTGAATCAGGCGAGAAGGTTGCCCGCAGTCCGCGAACATGGAATTCAGCTATGGGAATGGCACTCAGCGTGTTCGACAACGTTGCACGTCACCCCGACCGGATAGTCACCGAGGTCGGTATCGACGCACCGGGTCAGGCCGAGCGAGTAGCCCCGTTGTTGCAACCCGAAATTGGCGTTATAACGAAGATTACTGACGAGCACGACGAGGCGTTTGCGGACCATGCGGCCAAGGTTGCCGAAAAAGTGGCATTGGTGCGTAATGCGCGCCGTATAGTTTACGATGCCGGTGACCCTGAACTATGTCGACAAATCGAAGCCCTTGACCATCCGGATGCAGTTGGCGTCGAAGGCGTTGCTGCGATAGTTGAGGCGGTCACAGGTCTGAAGTGTCCCGAGATGCGTGTTTCGACGCGTGTTGAGGTGCGCAGTGTGCCCGACGACGGGGTCCTGTTCATCGACTCGTACACCAACGACCTTGATTCGTTGCCTCTCAGTCTCGATATGGCCGAACGCCGTCGACTGGACAGAAAGTTGGCTGTCTTCCTCGGCAATTTCGAAGGTGACCGCGAACGCGCGGAGGCCCTCGTCGGCGAACGCGGCGGTCGGGTGTTTTTCTATAACGGCGACGGATCGGAGACGGTCAACGGGCTGCATCGCGGTGACTTTGCGGGCCACATCATATTGATAAAGGGGAAAGGAGAAAAACTTGCCACGTTCTTCGACGAGGCTCGTCATGACACAACACTCCAGGTCGACCTGGATGCGCTCGTGCATAACTATAACGTATATCGCAGCCTACTCCCGCAGGGTACGGGGATAGTCGGCATGGTCAAGGCGGACGCATACGGCCTCGGAGCCCTCGAGGTTGCCAAAACCCTACAATCGCACGGATCGGCGTACCTTGCTGTGGCTGTTGTCGACGAAGGCGTGGCGTTGCGCAAAGCCGGTATCACGATGCCGATAATTGTGCTCAATCCCATTACCAACCGCTTTGAGGCACTTGTGCGATACAACCTGGAACCGACGGTATTCTCACTCGATGAGTTGACGCGTATCGAGGACGGTGTGCGTCAGTACACCCAAAAGCCCGTGCCGGTGCATGTCAAGCTCGACACGGGTATGCATCGTGTCGGATTTCTCGAAAATGAACTCGACGCGCTTGCACGACGACTCAACGAATCGGACGTGGTGCGACCGGCTTCGATATTCAGCCACCTTGCCACGGCAGATTGCCCCGACCTGACGGAATATACCAATGGTCAGGTAGCACTATACGAGCGCATGAGTACGCGGCTCAACGCTATGCTCGTTAAACCTGTACGACGCCATCTGCTCAACACAGCGGGTATAGCCACCCTTGGTCGCACGGCAGCTGCTTACGACATGGCGCGTCTCGGCATTGGTCTGTACGGGGTGTCACCCGTCAGCGACGGCGCCGACGGTGCGTTGCAACCGGTGTCCCGGCTTGTGTCGACCATAATATCGGTCAAGCATTGGCCTGCGGGCACGCCCATTGGCTACGGATGCAGGGGGTGCACAACACGCCCCTCGGTAATCGCAACCGTACCCATAGGCTACGCCGACGGCATCGACCGACACCTCGGTTGCGGGGCGGCAAGTTTTCTTGTCAACGGCGTGGCCTGCCCGACTATCGGCAACGTGTGCATGGACCAACTGATGCTCGACATCACCGAAGCACCCGGTGCAGGAGTCGGTACCGAGGTCGAGATATTCGGTCCGGATGCGCCCATATCGCGTCTGTCCGATACGTTGGGCACCATACCTTACGAGGTGCTTACGTCGGTGTCACCGCGTGTGCGTCGAACTTATCATCATCGCTAACAATAAAATACCAAACCAATCAACGATATTATGATGAAAATTACCCCTGCGAAGATAATCTACATTATTATCATAGCGCTCATTTTGTTACCATTCAAGCAATGGATAGGTTGGCAGATCGATGCACCTATTGCGTTGCTGCTTGGCCTGTTGTTTGCCTTTACGCTTAAGAATCCGTGTCCCAAGTTCAACAAGAAAACGAGCAAATACTTGCTTCAGGTCGCCGTGGTGTGCCTGGGCTTCAACATGAACCTGCACAAGTCGCTCCAGTCGGGAGCCGAGGGCATGATGTTCACCGTTGTGTCGGTTATCGGCGTGATGGTGCTCGGTGTGCTGTTCGGCTACTATATGCACCTGAACCGCAAGACGGCTTATCTCATTTCGTCCGGCACTGCCATCTGTGGCGGTAGTGCCATCGCCGCCGTAGGTCCCGTGGTCAAGGCCAACGAAAACGAGATGGCAGTGTCGCTCGGCGTCATCTTCATCCTCAATGCTATAGCGCTGTTTATCTTCCCGCCGTTGGGACGTATGTTCGACATGACGCAGACTCAGTTCGGCACATGGGCCGCCATCGCCATCCACGATACGTCGTCGGTGGCCGGTGCAGGCGAGGTGTACGGCTCTGTCGCTTACGAGACTGCTATCCTTATCAAGCTGACCCGCGCGTTGTGGATTATACCCTTAGCTCTCGCCACGATGTTTATCTTCCGCGACAAGACCAGCAAAATCAGCATACCCTGGTTCATCTTTATCTTTATTGGCGCCATGCTTGTCAATACCTACGTCGCTCTGCCCGAGTGGTTTGTCGACGTGATGGTATGGATAGCGAAACGTGGCATGGTTGTTACGCTGTTCATGATCGGCGCCAGTCTGTCGCTCAAGACGGTCAAGGCGGTGGGTGTCCGTCCCCTGCTGCTTGCCGTGCTCCTTTGGGTGGTTATCGGCGTGTCGAGTCTGCTCGTAGTGCTTAACACGGTCAGCTGAGCATAGTCTGTCGATATGTACGACGTCTGGTCAAAAGTACCCGCACTCCCTGCCGCAGTTGGTTTGGGTGCGGGTATTTTTGTGGGTTATTGGTATTGTAGCGGGTGGGACTTCCTGCCACTCGCTGCGGTCGTGGCCACAATGATTTTGACCGGACTTGCCGTTTTCCTGTTGCGCAGTCGGGCGGTAGGGCTATGCTGTATGGTCCTCGGGTTCGGAGTGCTACTTGGCTATGTATCAGTGCCGGTGGAATTGCCGGCCGAGTTGGCCGACAAGGAGTGTACCCTCGAGGGAACGGTTGTCAAGGCGACCCGCACTCCCGAGACGCTGTGTGTGGTGCTTCATGTCGATTCGGTGGGTGTAACAGGAGGCGTTACGGGCACGAAAGAGGATTTCAATGTACTGTGCAGTGTCCGTACTTCCGATGCCGGGGCTTTGGCAGGAGCGAAGATGCGCGTGCATGGCAAGTTGCAGCCCATATATCATGATACAGACGTGCCGTTACAGGTAGATTTTAACCGATTCCTTTACCTTGATGGGATAGTTGCCCGCGTAACAGTCTATAGTTCCGAGGATTACCGGATTGATAATGCCGGTGTCGGCATGGTTCGACGAGTAATTGATGATATGCAGCAACGTTGGCGCGCCGCTATTACCGATGCCGGTTTTGATGAGGACGTAACGGCTTTCATGCTTGCAGTGATAGGTGGTGACGATATGCTGCTCAGTGAGGATATGGCAACTCAATTCCGCGAGGCCGGATTATCGCATGTGCTGGCTATCAGCGGGATGCATGTCGGCATAATATTGTTTGTCCTGTCGTTGTTCCTGCTGCCCTTGAAACTCGTTTTTCGTCTGCGATGGCTTTATTATGCCGGTTTGGCGGCTCTGATTGTCTTGTACGCGCTCATTACCGGTGGTTCGCCGTCGGCATGCCGGGCTGCAGCTACATGTTGTGTGGTCATGGGCGGTTTTATGATGGAAGGCCGGTTGAATATGGTGCAGAGTCTGTCGTGTGCCGTGCTGATTCTGATGGTTATCAGTCCGGTAATGCTCTTCATGCCGGGATTCCAACTGTCGGTGTGTGCGGTTGCGGGAATCATAGCTTTTCGGCCACTACTCGAGGTAGTTCCCAAGCGCTACCGACTGCTTCGGTTTGTATGGGTGATATTATGGATGCCGCTCATCGCCATGGCCGGAACACTCGTGCCGACGCTGTTTTATTTTCATATTATCTCGGTCAATTTTTGGGTCGCTAACATTGTTGCAGCGGCTTTCATCCCGATTCTTCTGTCCGTAGGTTTTGTATGCACCTTGTTGTCTTTGAGTGGGTTTGCACCGGGCTGGCTTGCTGAAGCTACCGATGCCGTTTATACGGCAATGACGCGGGCGGTGGGTGATGTTGTTAACCTGTTTCCATCAGCTCAGGTGGCTGTGTGGCCGAGTGGGCTGTGGTTGGCCATGCTCTGCGTGATATTGGCTGGGGTGGTGTGGCTTGTATGGAACTACTCACATCGTCGGGCAGCAGTAGTGGGTGTTGGAGCGTTGGTGCTACTTTGGCTTGTACCTGTCGCAGAGGCAGATGCTTTACCGGCTACCGAGGTTTATGTACCGGGACGATTTGCTACCACCAACATCATTGTCCGCGACGGGGGCACGTGTCGGGTTTTTACCACTGCTCCCGACAGTTCATCCGTCGAGGCACTGCGGCAGGATATGCAGGTGCGGTATCGCGAGTTTTTACTTCATCGTGGCGTTAATGAGTTGGTCATTACGACCGATTGGCCGGAGGAGGTGTTTGAAATATGCGGTCTTACCATCGTCAAAGTTGACAGTGTCAAGGCATTGCCCGACCGCCACTACGACTATGCACTTGTCACCGAACGATTCCGCGGCGACTTGCAGACGGTGTTCCGCGGGTGTCAGGTCGACACCGTGCTTCTCTCCGGCGCCATCGCCCCGCGACGCTGCAAACAACTCAGTTGGCAACTCAGCCAAGCCGGCATTCCCGCCCGCTCCCTCCGCGCCCGCGGCGTCGTTTGGCAATTCCAATAAATAGTAGTAACTTTACAATCGGAAAAAATAACTCTTTAATATTAGAAAAGATGGTAAAACATATCGTGACTTTTAAGCTGAGTGGGACTGCCGAGGAGCGTCGTGCCGTCGCCGAAGCCTTCAAGGCTGCACTTCTTGCACTGCCCGAGCAGATCGATGTCCTCCAATCGATGGAGGTAGGTATCAACGAAAACCCCGCTGAAGACTGGGATGTAGTACTGACAGCCGTTGTGCCGACAATGGCCGATGTTGACAAGTACGCCAAGCATCCGGCTCACGTAGCGGCTGCAGGTCTCCTAGCCGGCCACAAAGAATCCCGCGCCTGCGTCGACTACGAAATCTAAGTGGCCCCACCAAACCTCCCCAAGGGGGAGGCATAAGGACAGGGCTTCAGTAGGGACATGCCTTCGGCATGTCTTCCTAACGCATTGGCTAACAATGTCATCCCTGACATGCCAAAGGCATGTTCTAATGCCGTTTACTGAAGAAAATAAGGTAACAGAATTACGGAAAGGCGTCCGAAGGACGTTGACCACCGCGCAACCGTGTACGCCGCGCGAAGCGAGGCGTGCACGGAAGATAGATACATACTCCATGGGCGTGCCGCCAGGTACGCCGATAAAAAAAGAAACTGCCTGATCCGATGGGAACAGGCAGTTGTATTTTTCTTGCTTGTGCTAAGATTATTCAGCAGCGGGAGCAGCAGCTTCTTCAGCGGGAGCTTCGGTAGCAGCGCTGTCGGTAACTTCTTCAACAGCAACTTCAGCTTCTTCAGCAGCGGGAGCAGCAACTTCTTCAGCGGGAGCAGCAGCGGTGTCGGTGGTGTCGGCAGTAGCAGCAGCGTCGCCATTACCGCAAGAGAACATAGATACGCTGAAAGCAACAGCAAGGAGTAAAACTAACTTTTTCATTTTTCTAAAGATTAAAATATTAATTAATATGTTTGCTTCAAAAACACTGCAAAGGTAAGACTTTATTTTGAACCGCCAAAACATTGCAGGTCAAAAATGAGGATGTTTAATAAGTTTTAACGTTACGCTCGCGAACGAGGGCATTTGCCTTGCGGACAGCTCCCGTTATGTGGTCGCAGATATTGTCGGCGCCTACGAGCTTGTCGATACCTGCGTGGCAGAGCGATTCGCGCACGGACTCCTTGACGCCGGACAGCACGATGGCTATGCCTTCGCGGTGCGACGAGTTGATAAGTATCTCGAGGTTGTGCAGGCCGGTGGCATCGATGAAGGGCACCTTGCGCATACGGATTATGCGCACTACGGGCTTGACGTTACCGGTGGTGGTACGCATCATTTCGTCAAACTTGGTGGCGATGCCGAAGAAGAACGGACCGTCGATTTCGTAAACGCTCACACCGCGCTCCACGTCGAGAATCTGGTGCTGGGCGCTGCCCAGGTCGGTGTCTTCGGCCACATCGAGGTGCTCGGAGTACTCCTTGATGCGGCTGTTCTCCATGACGCGGCGCAGGAAGAGGATGATGGCCAGGAGCAGGCCGAACTCGATGGCGATGGTCAGGTCGAACACAACGGTGAGCAGGAAGGTTACGACCAGTACGGTGATGTCGCTCTTGGGTGTATGGAAGATGGCCACGAGTGTACGCCAGCCGCTCATGTTGTAGGCC
>CAZNGJ010000073.1:0-12062 GCA_964572615.1 uncultured Bacteroides sp. | reverse complement strand
AACACCACTTTGAGAAATTGTCATGTACTGTAGCCGAAGGTACGCCGACTAAATATCAAACATTTAACCACTTTTGAAACAAAAAAGTCGGCATCCCTTTGGGACGCCTGTTGCTAATTTATCTCCTATTCCCCGCACGCCTCGCCATAGGCTCGGCATACGGGGCTATAACTCAGTCGGCGTTCTGCGAACGCCCTTGGCCCATCCTAAAGTAAACACCATTCAGACGCAAATTTTCGCGTCCGCGGAGTCACACCGAAATTTATAGTTGGTCCCATAAGGTGTCCAAGGGAAAAGTTTTACCCGAACGGGCGTCTTTTATTGATTGGGCGATTGCATTATGCATCTCATCCTCCTTAGTATTCGACGGTGTTTCGCTGTTAGCGTTCATTGTATTGAGTTTTTATTGCTACAAAGTTAACAATTTATTCTTAATAAACCAATTATTAGTGGGTTGCTTCTTCCCCGCGGGTGAGGAGGAGGCGGTGGGGGCGGAGGTTGGTGGTGAAGGGGGTGGCGCGTTGGGTGGGGCGTTTGGGCGGGGTGTCGGCGTGGTAGAAGAGTTGCTGGCGATCCCATGCGGGGGTTGAGACATGGCGGGTTTCACCGGGCGGGATGTCGATGGTGAAGGTGACGTCGCGTCGGTTCAGCTGGGTGCCGTCGAGGGTGTGGTAGTCCATATCGATATCGATGGCGTGGATGGTGTCGGTGGCGCTGAGGTTGGTGAGCATCAGTGTCTCGACGCGCGAGGCTAAGGTCTTCTTGTAGCCGGAGATGCGCACCATGCGCCCGATGGCGTCGGTGTCGACGATGGTGTCAACGCGGTTGGTAACCGGAGCTGTCGCCGCTGCCACGGTGCGCGCCGGGTGCACGGCCTTGCGCCGAGTCGACTGGGCTTGCCCGGTTACTGCGAATATAAGCAGGCTGGCGAGTATGGCAAGGAAGCGATTCATAATACTACGGGATGGTCGGGTGAGCCGGTGTCGGGGTAAACGCGTATGGCGCCGTCGGTGCCGTCGGGAGGCGTCTGCATACTGACCGACACGGGCACCAGGTAGGGTAAAAGTCGGCCAAGGCGTACCTTGAGGCCCGTCTTTACGGGCGTCAGTTCGAGACGTGTGCCGGCATCGCCCGAGGTGACCGTGGCGCGAAAACGTTCGTAGCCGGTGACTGGTACACCCTTCTTGGTTACATCGAGGGTGCGCAGTGTCAGGTCGTAGGTACCGGGGGCGCCGCCGACGCGGCCCGTACCCATCTCCATCGGGGTGTCGACAAGCGGATCGGGGCTATCAACGAGTGTCAGGGTCAGGGTGCCGTCGGACGCGGCGACGATGGACACCATACCTCCGTCGGTCCACGCCCACACGCCCTCGATTGGTGTGATTGTCCTGCCCTCGAAGGGCGTTTTGAGCGACTCGGGCACATCAGCAGCCGACGCGGCCACAACCGCCCCGACAAACATGGCTGCTATGACCGGGCGCAACCTCATCGGCCTCAGATAGTACTGAACTTATATGCGACACCGAACGACAGTATCTCCTTGATTTGCAGCTTGTGCCAGTTGGGGTTGTCGCAGGGAGGCGTGGATGTGTCGTAGCGTGCGTGGACATATATCTGGGTGGCCAGATAGCGGTTGATGTCCATCGACAGCGTGTTCTCCCAGTCGGCCTGGAGGTAGTTGTAGTTAGTGAAGACAAACACGCGGCTACGGAAGGTTATATTGTCTGCTAATTTCCACATCAACTTGGCCTCGGCGCTGCTACCGAAGTCCATCACATACTTCTTGTCGGGGTCGATACCGTAGGTGGAGTGCGCCAGTTCGTCGTTAGGCTTGATGCATATCTTCATGTTGTACGACAAGGGCGCTATCGATGCGTCGAAGGTGAACGTCTTCTTGGTGTTGGCGTGGTTGTACGTCATACCGAGACCGGCGGTAAACTCGCCCGGGGCAAGGAAGGCCGACGAAAGATTGCGCGTGTTGGACACATACGATGTCATGACCTGGGTCTTGAACTGAGCCGTCACCGAATAGTACCACTTCTTGGCTGCCTTGTAACCGAATGTGGCGTTGAGTTGCAGCAGATCCTCGCTGATCGAGTAGTTGCGCAGGCTGTCATCGGGTGCGCTGTTTACACCGAGTTTATACTGCATCGTACTTTCGAACAGCAGGTTAGGATGATACGTCGGATTAAGTTTGACGTTGTAGAAGATATTGGCGATGATGTTGAGGTTGTTGTTGCCGCCCTGGTACCAGTTGGGCGATATATAGGCCTGACTGAACTGCAGCGAGGCGTTGAACGTGCGCAGCCAGTGACGTTTCTGCACCTCGACCTCAAACTCCTTGGGCGCCTCGATGGTGACCTCGCGGATTTCGATTGTATGGTCGGAGGGGTTGACGGTGCCGAAGAACTCGCGCGGCGGTCGCTCCATTGTGGCTATATTGTAGCGTACCATCTCGGGATTGTAGAGCATGAAGCGCTGCATCAGGCGTGTGGTGCGGTTGTTGACGGCCGCCGAACGCTCTATCCAACCCATACCTGTCTCGCCTTTCAGCTCGGGGCTGAAAGGATCCCAGTTGTCGAGCATCTTGTACTTGGTGTAGACGGCGGGCATCGAGATGATGCGTGGCAGCGGGTCAAACGACATCACCGTGTCGAGCGGTTCGACAACCTCGGGCACGGTTATGGAGTCGGGGGTGAGTATCTCCTGCTCGATCTGTTGCGCTGTCGGGGGCACGTCGGGTCGGTCGACCACTCGTGCCGAGTTCTGATACATGGCTTGCGAAAAGCCTGACAGGGCAAACGAAGCCAGGATGGTTAAGCAAATTTTTCGCGGGTCAATACAGATTTTTTTCATCAGGATGTTAGTTTTTTATCAGGCTTTACGGGCGGTATATATGGTGGCGACGCCAAGTGTGAGGTTGCGCCACTCGGCGTCGCGCAGACCTGCGCTCTCCATCAGCGCCGTCATGGCGCCGCGCGCGGGCACGGCGGCTATCGACTCGGGCAGGTAGGTGTAAGCGCGGCTGTCCTTGCTGACCATGCGCCCTACGGCGGGGATGACGCCTCGGGTGTAGATGTTGTAGAACGGTCGTACCACGGCCGACGACGGGGGTGTCAGCTCGAGTACGACGAGTAGTCCTCCGGGGCGGAGCACACGAGCCATCTCGGCATACCCTCGGTCGAGGTGCTCGAAGTTGCGCACGCCGAAGGCTATGGTCACCACGTCGAAGCTCGCATCAGGGAATGGCAACGCCAGCGCGTCGGCCACCAGGAGGGTGACGCGGTCAGCCAGACCGGCTTCGGCCACCTTGCGGCGTCCTACCTCGATCATGCCCTCGGACAGGTCGGCACCGGTGACACGCGCTCCGGGCACGGCGCGGGCTATGGCCACGGCCAGGTCGCCCGTGCCGGTAGCCAGGTCGAGCACGTCGGCGGGAGCGGCGTCGGCCACCATGCGCACACAGCGACGGCGCCAACTGCGATCGATGCCCAGGGTCATCATCCTGTTCATCAGGTCGTAGGCAGGCGCTATGCTGTCAAACATATCGCGCACCTGGTCGGTCTTGGCGCGATCGTCACCTTGGCTGCCGTAGGGTGTTATGTGCTCTACTTCAGACATGGAGTATTGTATATGTAAGTTCAGCGGGCCAGTGTGTCCAGGCAGTCGAGGACGTTGGTCTCGATACGCTGCACGAGGTTGGCTTCGGGCGCCTTGACAAACTTCTCGCCGGTGATGCACTCGTACAGCTCGATGTAGCGTTCGCTGATGCTCTCGCATACGGCATCGGTCATTTCGGGCACTACCTCGCCGGGACGACCCATGAAGCCGTTCTCGATCAGCCACTGGCGCACAAACTCTTTCGAGAGCTGACGCTGGGGTTCGCCTTTCTCGAAGCGTTCCTCGTAGCCCTCGCTGTAGAAGTAGCGCGACGAGTCGGGTGTATGGATTTCGTCGATAAGGATCACCTTGCCGTCGCGCTTGCCGAACTCGTACTTGGTGTCGACGAGGATGAGGCCACGCTCGGCGGCGAGCTTGGTGCCGATCTCGAAGAGGGTACGGGTGTACTGCTCCATGACGGTGTAGTCTGCTTCGCTGACAATGCCGCGGGCAATGATTTCCTCGCGCGAGATATTCTCGTCGTGGCCTTCTTCGGCTTTAGTGGTGGGGGTGATGATGGGTGTGGGGAACTTCTGGTTCTCCTTCATGCCGTCGGGCAGTTTGACGCCGCAGATTTCGCGCACGCCGGCGGCATACTCGCGCCATGCGCTGCCGGTCAGGTAGCCGCGTATGATCATCTCTACACGGAATCCCTCGCAACGATAACCGACAGTCACCATCGGGTCGGGCACAGCCAGTTTCCAGTTGGGCACGGCGTGAGCGGTAGCGTCGAGCATACGCGCTGCTATCTGATTGAGTACCTGACCTTTGTAGGGGATACCCTTGGGCAGGATAACGTCGAATGCCGATATGCGGTCGGTGGCCACCATGACCATGATGTTGTCGTCGATGGTGTAGACATCGCGTACTTTGCCATGATACTCGGCCGTCTGGCCCGGAAATTTGAAGTCGGTTTTAGTAAGAGTCTTTTCGTTTGCCATGTTAGAGATTGGTGTAGTATAGTTGTTTGGTTATTAGTCTGTTTCGGTAGCGTAGGGGGTAGTTTGCGCCTCTTCCTCCTTACGCTCCTTGTCGAAGCGCTCGTATGCCTCGACGATGCGCTGCACGAGTTGGTGTCGCACGATGTCCTTCTTGGTGAACTCGACGCGGCCGATACCCTTGACGTCGTTGAGCACGCGCATGGCCTGGATAAGGCCCGAGGTGGTCGAGCGGGGCAAGTCGATCTGGGTGACGTCGCCGGTGATAATCATTTTGGCGTTCATGCCCAGACGGGTCAGGAACATCTTTATCTGATGGGTGGTGGTGTTCTGCGCCTCGTCAAGGACGATAACGGCGTCGTTGAGTGTGCGTCCGCGCATAAATGCCAGCGGCGCTATCTGTATCACCTTGGTTTCCATGTACTCCTTGAGTTTCATGGCGGGAATCATGTCCTCTAAGGCGTCGTACAGAGGCTGCAGGTAGGGGTCGATCTTGTCCTTCATGTCGCCGGGCAGGAAACCGAGTTTTTCGCCGGCTTCGACAGCGGGTCGCGACAGGATAATCTTGCGCACTTCGCGATTTTTCAACGCTCTGACCGCCAAGGCAATGGCAATATATGTCTTACCAGTACCGGCGGGGCCGAGGGCAAAGGTAAGGTCGTTGTTGGTAAATTCCTCAACAAGTTTCTGCTGGTTGGGGGTGCGTCCGCTTATGGGCTTGCCGTTCATGCCGTAGATGATCACGTCGTCGCGCTTCAGTTCGCGCGTAGGCTCGCCCTTGACGATGTCGAGGATATTGTCCTCGGTCAGGCGGTTGTACTTCTCGGCGTGTGCGGTCATCTCGTGCACTTTTTTTTCAAAATCGCCGGTTTCGCCTTCCTCGCCGATAACCTTGATTACCGTTCCACGGGCCACGATGCGCAGCTTGGGGTATAAATTCTTGATCAGGCGGAGATTAGCATTGTTGACCCCGTAAAATATCACGGGATCTACACTTTCGAGTATGATAATGCGTTCTGTCATTTGTTTCAGTTGAAAATTGGTGAATAGTCTCGGGCACTACACATTATTATATATAATACAGGCAACCCGACTCTATATAACGCAAAAAATACCGGAATAGTACACGGCGCCTCAGCCATATCTCCCGCAAAGTTACGAATTATTTTTGTTTTTGGCTCTATCCTGCGTCTATCAAGCTACTTTTCCGGTCTCGATTTCGGATTTGAGGAATTGGAAGATGTAGACCGAACCTTGATAATACAGTCCGCACTCAGGATCGTTAAGTTTAGCAAATGTTGCAGAAGCATAAAGTTCGTCAAGCGCGCGACGGATATCCCAGCCGTACTCTGTCATTAGCATTTCTGTCAGCTCTGCAGCCAGACATTCCACTTGAAATTGCACATCCGGTGTCATAATTGCACAGGTTTTAATAATTCAACAGCACGTTTTGTCCCAAAATAATATTGTATTGCCCGGTCGCCTTGATATTTGAGTTCCTCTATAAGTTTGGAGACGCTTAAATAATTCATCAAATATCGTCGGATTTGCAGACCGACAGTATCATCCGCAATTGGACCGATAACAATATCGTATGGATGAACAGGCGTTTCAGTATTGTTTTTTCTATTCATTACAACAAACTCCGCCCATTCCTCGGAATAATCAGGAAAAATCTTAAGATTAAGCCCCGACTCGATAGCAAGTTCCTCATTAAATTCGAAGCAAGACAACACAGGTTCACCTTCGCCTAAAATGCGCGTGGTTCGTACAGCCATTGTCATGGCTTGCTTAGGATCGGGATTGAGATAGAACCCTTGACCAAAATCTTTGCCACGCTTACTGCGCGACAAATCGATATCGTCAATGACTACATTCGATCCGTGATACAGGCGTATCATATCTTGCCTCCTTCCCGGCTGCAGATTATGCGGAGGTCGGAAACAGCGTCATCGATGGACAGTGTGTGCTCGGCTGCATAGCAGTCAAGAAGGAAGTCGATGCCACAAAATCGCCGCAAATATGCGTAAGCTTGCGAATTAGTCAGGTTGAATTGTTGGGCGAAAGCGCTAACGCATGCCACCACATACTCAATCCTATCCTTAATATCTTTTCTATTCATCTACTTTGGTGCTCGTTTGATGAAAAACATGTTTGCATCTGCGAAGTTACGAATTATTTTTGTTTTTGGCTCCATTTCGGGCAATCGATTCAAATGGCAGCTCGTAGTTCACCCCTAAATAGCTTACGTTAGACTTTTTTAACGTCTTTTTGTATAAGGTTTGTTGTCGCAGATTAAAAATAAGTTCGTAACTTTGGGGTGTCCAAACCTTGATTCGATTCGTATACATCCAAATATCCTATAATCAACCAATTTAACCTTAAAAGTAAGTTTATGAAGAAATCATTACTTATTGCTTCTATGGCCCTTGCCGCTATCACACCCGCATTGGCCGTTACCGACGGCAGCACCTACAAGGCCGTCAACGGTTTCACCTGCACCAACAAGTGGATCGACTCGCGTAACGACAACCTCGAAGGTTGGCAGGCTCTTCCCTTCGCTGAACAGTACGCCAAGGCTCGTACTGCTTGTCTCGGTGTTTACAATGGCAAGGACGCCGTTATCGTAGGCTTCTCGCAGACCATCACCGTAGGTGAAGACAGCAACGACTACGCACACCTCGTAATTATCGACTTCGCTACCGGCGACGTTCTCAAGACCGTCCAGATGACTTGCGACGGCGAACCCGTCAAGGGTCTTCTCTGCGCCAACCAGGTTGGTTGCGACCAGTTCGGTCACGTTTGGTTTGCAGGCTACGTAGCAAGCGTTTACAACGCTGAAACTCAGGCCTTCACTCCCCTGAACATCTACGTTGTTGACGATCTCGACAAGGGTACTTGCCACAAGGAAGCCGCTCTCGTTCTTCCCTCGGACGAAACCGACTTCGTTGGCCGTATCGACTACTGCGACCTCGTTGGTGACATCACCCGCAAGGAAGCCGGCTGCGTTGTTATGACTGCCCTCAATGGCGGCGAAACCACCGTTCTCGCTTGGGGTGCCGACCAGGGTTCTGACAAGTGGGAAGGCGCTCTCGACGGTTACACCTCGGCCGTTCTTGCTGAAACCTATCCCGCCGACCAGACCAACTGGGGTACCGCTCCTATGGTTCGCATTGTGCTCGACGACGAATACTCGAACAACCTCTTCTACGTAGACGGTTTCACCACCTGCCCCACCCTGTACAACAACAGCGGATCGATGGTTGACTCGTTTGCATCAGCTGTAGAACTCGCCCCCAAACCCGGCACTAACGGTGTTGGCGAATTTGCTCTCGCCGGCAAGAACTTCATGGCTTACTCGGTTGGTCAGTACGACTACGAAAACGGTTGCCCCGTTAACGTTGTTGAACTCGGCGAAAACCAGGCTTTCGAAGGAATGGAACTCTACTGGACTGTTCCCGCTAATGGTCTTGGCACTGTCAGCGACGGTGGCACACGTATCCACTCGGTTGAAACCAAGCTCTACACCGACGCTGCCGGCAAGGAAGGTGCTTACCTGCTGACCTACAAGTGTAACAACGGTCTTGGCGTATACGCTATCGGTGAAGAAGGCTGGGAAGACCCCAACCAGGGAGCTGTTAACGACGTTATTGCTGACGAAGACCTCAACGCTCCCGTTGAATACTTCAACCTGAACGGTGTAGCCGTAGACGGCAACAACCTCCCCGCCGGTCTCTACATCACCCGTCAGGGCAAAACTGTCAACAAAGTTGTTGTTAAATAAGTAGTTGGTCACACCATACTAAATTAACACAATCCGACCTATACGCGCCGACTTGACCCACCCGCAACGGGTCGTCAAGTCGGCGTTTCAATTATAGCATTAATAGCTTTTTCCTCAAGAGAAGAACCTAAACCAATAAACCAATCACGACCTTGAAAAAAACAGCTCTTTCCCTCATCGCACTCGCCGCTATGGCCATCTCGGCCAACGCCGGCAACACTATCGACGTCAAGGGCACAACGTACAACCTCGACACGACATTCCATGCCATCGTAGGTCCCGGCACGACCCAGACGTCACTCAAACTGTCGGGTAACAGCTACCCTCTGCTGGTGCACTATCTGACCATCGACCGCACCACTCCCGGCGTGAGTATCCGCGCCGTCTGCGCCACCGACAAGGTGGCCGGCACCGCCCGCACCTCGGCCATGGCACAGAGCAAAAGCAAGAACGGCCTGGACTACTTTGCCGGCGCCAACGCCGACTTCTTTACCACGTCGGGCTCGGCTACTAACGGCACATCGAAGGTAGGCACTCCCACCACCTCGTGTATCGTCGATGGCGAGATATACAAAACCTCCAACTCGAACTACCAGTTCAGCATCGACGCCGAAGGCATTGCCCGCGTGTGCCGTCTGAACTACTATACCGGCACCGCCACCATCGGCACCAAGGTAACCCTGTTCAAGGGCGTCAACGTCATGTCGCCCAACAACGGCATCACTCTGTACACGCCCAAATTCTGGGGCACTGCCAACCAGAACGACTATGCAGACAACTGCAACCAGGTGACAGCCAAGCTCGTAGAGGGTGACAAATTCCTGGCCGGCGGCAAGTTCCGTCTCGTCGTAACCAGCGAACCCACCACCGACGGCGACCTGAAGATACCTTCGGACGGTTACGTTATCCACGGCCGAGGCACCTCGAAAACCGGCTGCAATACGGGCGCCAAGGGTTTTGTAGGCGGTCTCCACGTGGGCGACATCGTCGAGTTCGACAACATCGTCCTCACCCCCGAAGGCGAAGCCATCCATCCCCGCACCGTCGTGTCGGGCAATCCTAAGAACGTTGGCGAAGGACTGACACTCGACACTGAGAGCGAACGCACCGACGCCTCGGCTCGCCACCCCCGCACATGTATCGGCGTCAGCCAGACCGGCGACAGCATCATCATGATGGTAATCGACGGCCGTATCGGCGCATCGGTGGGCGTAACCACCTCGATGCTCGCCGACGTGATGCGCTATGCCGGTGGCTACGAAGCCGTCAACCTCGACGGCGGCGGCTCGTCGACACTCTACACCGAGGCACTCGGCATCCGCAACAACTGCTCGGACGGCAGCGAACGTGCTGTCGGCAACGCCATTTTCGCCGTCCTCGAAGCTCCCGCCGACAAGGAGGTGACAGCCATCGCATTTGCCGACTGGCGCAAGTCGGTGCCCTTCCTCGGCACCTACGAACCTGTCGTTTACGGCTATAACAAATATGGCAAACTGGTCGACACCGACTACAAGGGCTACACCCTCGTGTGCGCTCCCGAGTTGGGCGACATCACCGCCGACGGCCACGGCATGACCGCCACAGGCGCAGGCATGCACGCCCTCAAGGCCGTAACACCCGCCGGTGCGGAGGCCACTATCATCATTACCGTCACCAACGACTCGCCCATCCAGGCCACCCTCCCCTCGGTGCTGCTCAACGCCACCCGCGAATGGCCCGTACAGCTGCACTCGATTGTTGACGGCACGGTGATGGACGTCAGCCCCACAGCCTTCGAGTGGACATCGTCGGACGCAGCTATTGCTACCGTTACCCCCGAAGGCACCGTCAAGGGCCAGACCGACGGCACATGCACCGTGACAGGCACACGCCCCGGCCTGACCATCCCCGTCGACGTGACCATCGAGGTACCTAAGGCCGTGACCCACGCCGTAGCACCTGCCGGCGACGTCGAGGGCTGGTCGACCACCCAGACCAACTGTAAGGTTGGCGCATTCACCAGCATGGCAAACGGCAGCTACTCGATCGACTTCACCCTCACCTCGACACGCGCACCCAAGTTCACCATCGTGCGCAAAATCAATATGTGGAGTCATCCCAAGGCAGTCAAGGTAGGTCTCGACACCGGCAACGCCAATATCAGTTCTATGATACTGACAGTCAAGGCCGCCGACAACACCCGCACCGTAGCCAAGACCATCTCTGACATCACCCCCGGCAAGGCTGACTACAGCATCGATCTGGGCGACATCATCGACCTTAACGACGTGGCCGTCTACCCCATCGAGTTCACCTCGCTGGGCTTCACTCCCACCGGCTCGACCGGCACCGAGTACCACATCGACCTGAGCGGAATCGATGCCGAATATGACGAGAGCACCATCTCGTCAGTTATCGACCTGGCCGAAGGCGACACAGTAGCCGGTATGCCCTTCGCCCTCGACGCCGACGGCAACATCGCCCTGACCGGCACCGCCACCAGCGCCACCCTGACCGACATGAGCGGTCGCACAGTGACCTCGGCAACCGAAGCCGCCACCCTCGTCACCCGCTCGCTGCCCAAAGGCGTCTACATCCTGACAGCCACCATCGACGGCACAACCCACACCGCCAAGATAGCACTCTAAGAGACCGTCTGTCCTCATTACGGCAGAAGTTCTAAGACAAAAAAAGTTAAAAATTAGAGTTAATACCCCATTTTGTTATCGGTCACACTATATTAATTAGGTAGTGTGGCCGATATTTTGTAACTTTGCACGATTTTGTGCACTTTGTGCACAGACGCGAGCCTCGGCCATCTGCCGGAGGCACGCTTTTATCAGCAAAATTACACGATATTATATACATTTCTTGATTTTATGACACCTATCAAAAAAACCATCACCCTCAAAGATGGTCGCGAGATCACTCTCGAGACAGGCAAACTGGCCAAGCAGGCTGATGGAGCGGTTGAACTACGTATGGGCAACACCATGTTGCTTGCCACCGTAGTGTCGGCTAAGGAAGCCGGCGAAGGGGTTGACTTTATGCCCCTGCAAGTTGAATACAAAGAGAAGTTCTCGGCTGCCGGCCGTTTCCCCGGCGGTTTTCTGAAACGCGAAGGACGCGCCAACGACTACGAGATCCTGACCTCGCGCCTCGTCGACCGCGTACTCCGTCCCCTCTTCCCCGACAATTATCACGCTGACACTTTTGTCAACATCACCATGTACTCGTCGGACGGCGTGGACATGCCCGACGCCCTGGCCGGCCTGGCCGCATCGGCAGCCATCGCTGTCAGCGACATACCCTTCAACGGGCCCATCTCCGAAGTCCGCGTGGCCCGCATCGATGGCGAGTTTGTCATCAATCCCACCTTTGAACAGCTCGAAAAGGCCGACATGGAACTCATGGTCGGCGCTACCTACGACAACATCATGATGGTCGAAGGCGAAATGAACGAAGTATCCGAAGCCACCCTGCTCGAAGCACTTAAGGCCGCTCACGAGGCTATCAAGGAACAGTGCGTAGCCCAGATGGAGCTGGCCAAGGAAGCTCACGCCGAAACCAAACGCGAATACAACCACGAAGTCAACGACGAAGAACTCCGCGCCGATGTCAAGGCCAAGACCTACGACAAGGCATACGCTGTTGCCAAAGCCGGAAGCGCCCACAAGCACTGGCGCCAGGAGTCGTTCGAC
>CAZNGJ010000072.1:0-12333 GCA_964572615.1 uncultured Bacteroides sp. | reverse complement strand
ACCATACTTACTTTGGTCCCACCGTTAACGCGCTCCCGAAGACCACTCCCGGGTAGCGCGTTAACATTCTTAAAAACAATCCCATTTTTTGTTTTCAAAAAAAATACATAATTTTGTAGCGGAAAGGGCGCTCTCCCCCCGGGGAGGCTGCTACTAAAACTTTCCGTTACATATTTATTGAAGCGTTCTCGCTTTTGTCAGCAACTTAAAATCGCCAAATTTTAATCGCAAAGTGACAAATCCAGGTACGCTCATGCTGTCGTGTATCATTACGCGGTCTTATAAGTCGCGCCTTGATAATGACCAAGCGTGGGAGTGGACCGACTTATCCTTTGCACGGCGTTTGGCGATGCCTTAGTTGCGATAAGCGGTGGAACCGTTCCACGCTTCTTCGTACTCATCCCCGGGCGCCGTGGTGGAACCGAGCCCCCGAACTAAAAAAAGTCGACAGCTGTGCATATCGGTGAATTAATCAGAGACCGACTGGCCAATGAACCAAAGGGAAATACCGTAACGTGGTTTGCCAAGTGCTTGAACTGCCACCGCGTGAATGTTTACGACATCTTCAAACGCCGTACCATCGATACGGAGTTGCTGTGGCGTATCAGCGTAATACTTAAACACAACTTTTTTCGCGACCTGGCCGACGAGTTCGATCGTTCGACCGCTGCCACTGCGACCGACCCAAAAATCATAAAACCCTGAATCTTAACCCATTGACCAATTGTGTAAGTGCATGTATTACAGGTCGTAGAATTATCCCTTACACTAATTTTTCCGCTTAAATTTTGATACTTCATAACTTTGTAGACGCTATGGAATCGACCCCTCGACTCCATTGTCGTCAATACTCATTTCTAACCATATTATTCAGCAAAAACTCAAAATTTAATCCGGTTTATTAAGTTTCAAGCGAAATCAAACCAATTGTTTAACATAAATATATTTAGCATGAACAAAAAATTCGTGAGTATGATTGTTTGCTCTATGCTGCTGTCCGGCGGTCTCGCCACCACTATGGTGAGCTGCTCCGACGACAACAAAGAGGACATCACAAATCTCAAAGACGCGACCGCTGATTTGAACAAACAGCTCGCAGCCCTTCAGAGCGCATTGACGGCCAACCAGGACGCCGCCAAGCAGGCAGCCGACGCTGCAGCTCGCGCTCTTGCCGAAGCCCAGGAGGCCGCCAAGAAGGGTGACACCGCTCTTCAGGAGGCCAAAAATGCCGCCGCAGAGGCCGAATTGGCCAAAAAGGCTGCCGCTACCGCCAAGGCTGAAGCTATCCAGGAGGTTATCGCACAGCTCAAACCCCTCATCGATGCTGCAAGCAAGCTCAGCAAGGAAAACGCTGACGCTATCGCCAAGCTCGCCGGCCGCATCGACGGTATCGAAAAGGGTCTGAGCAACATCGACCTCAGCGACATCAACGCCCAGCTCGGTGGTCAGGCTACCGCTATCGCCGCCAACGCTCAGGCTATCCAGGCTCTCCAGACTCAGATGGCAGCTCTCGCTAACCTGCAGCAGGAACTCGCCGCTCACTCCACCGCTATCAGCGGTCTCGACGCTAAGGTTGCCGCTATCGAAGCAGCTCTCGCCGAACTCCAGAGCCTCAAGGCCGACGTTCAGGCCAACAAAGCCTCGATCGAAGACGTTAAGTCGCAGCTCGCCGCTATCTCTGCAAAGATCTCGAGCGAAATCAGCAACGCTGTCAACACCCTCGCCGGTGTCCTCACTCAGCGCCTCACCTCGGTGACCCTGATGCCCGAGCTCTATGTAGGCGGCATACCCACCATCCCCTTCTACTCGGCCAAGTACACCAAGCTCGAATACAAGAATGGCGTTTGGGCTAAGGCTACCACCGGCAAAAAGGACTTCATCGTATCCAACAACTCGGCAACCGCTCAGTATCGTCTCAACCCCGGCACTGTTACCGAATCCGACGTTGACATCACCGATCTCCACTACTTCACCCGCATCGCAACCGCTCGCTCGGGCGAAATCCTCGACGACGTTGTCAATGTAGCAAGTGCATCCGTTGGCGACAATGGCGTTCTCACCGTGAAACTCGGCAAGAGCAACACCGAATCGCTTAACGACACCAAGAGCCCGAAGGGTAACATCTACACCGTATCGCTCAAAGTGCCCATCGCACAGAAGCACCTCTTCACCGAACAGGGCGAAAAAGAAGCCGCCGTTTACTCTGAGTTCACTCGTCTCGAAGAAACCTACTTCCAGCCCGAACTCAAATTCGTTGCTAACGAATACGTTGGCGGTCCCTCTGTCGACCACCTCAGCGACTCGCTCACCATGTACGGCTCCGACCACGGCCAGAAGATCAACAAGTATCTTGTTTACAACGAATCGTACGACTTGTTCAAACTCGTTGAAGCTTGCGAATTCATTGCCCCCAACACTCATGAGAAAATGACTCGCGCCAAGGCTAAGGAATACGGTTTCGACATCTCGTTTGCCGTTGCTACCGCTCAATACATCTTCCCCGCAGAACAGGAAGACAAGACCAACCAGCAGGCATTCGTCAAACTGTCGGGCGAAAACAACAGCATCCTTACTCCCGTCGCTTCTAACGGCGTGACCAACAACAAGGTTATCATCGGCAAGCAACCCATTATCCGCGCTATGCTCTATGATGAAGTTAACCACAACATGATCGATGTTAAGTACTTCAAGGTTTGCTTCACCGCCGAAAAGGTTCAACCCATCGACATCACTTGGGAAACTATCGAAACCAAGGGCAATGCCTGCTCAGGTGCTTCCTACGACTTCACCTGGAAAGATATGGCCGAAAAGGTTCTGATGAAGATTGGCGAAAACGGTATGAGCAAGGAAGACTTCACCAAGGTTTACACCCAGTACTCTATCGAACCCGCCAACGACATCAACGGCGCACTCAAGGTATTCACTCTTCCCGGCAACCTCGATGCTTCGATTCCCGTAATGAACTGGAGCCTCACTCCCGATCAGCTCGGCAATCTCAAGCCCGGTGATAACAAGGTAACCGTTACTAAGAAAGTTGTCTTCACCGATCCCAACGGTCTCTATCCCTCTGTTACTATCGCCCTCAAGTGGACTGTTACCACCACCGTAGCTGCTCCCACCCTCGGCAAGACCGATCCTCTGAAGTGGCAGAACAACACCATGAAGGTATATCCCGTGCCCATGAAGCTCGTCAACGGCAAGTTCGACGGTACCACCGCTTACTACGCTACCAACCTCCTCGAAGGTCGCCTGCAGCCTTACGTGAACGGTCTGCTTGGCTGCGGCAACTACGACATCGACTACGCTAAGTCCGGCAATCCCGCTTATCCCGGCGAACCCTTCACATTCAATTCGCCCTTCGGTCACTGGTTGATGAACACCTCTAACCAGAGCAACCTCAAGGAAGTTATCTACTCAATCAAGAACGACGCTGCCGGCAAGCAGTTGGTAAGCAACGGCGGTATCATCAAGGTTGACTGGAGCTATGACGTCAATGGCCTCGCCAAGAACCGTCAGGTATTCGGCACCACCAACCTGCAGATCGTCAAGATCCTCAGCATCAACACCGTGCTTGCTAAGGAAATCGTCGACAACTCGCGCGCCCAGACCATCAGCATCATCGACAACTACTCGATGACCGACGCATTCGGCAACCTCGTTGCCAAGGTAGCTACCGCTGCTCATCCTCTGGCTTACGACTACTACCAGTTCTACGCCGTACAGGCTCCCAAGTTCGGCTCGAACATCGTTATCGCCGATGATGTGAATGGCACTCAGAACGTACGCACACTCGCTTCGCTCAACATGACCGCCGACGTCAGCGACGCTACCGGTGAGCTCACCTTCCAGAACAACGGTTCGCCCCTCCAGGCCGACGCCTACATCATCGTTCCCGTAAGCGTTGAACACAAGTGGGGTACCCTCAACGGCAAGATCGCTGTTCCCTTGAAGAAGACCTCAGCTCCCCTCAACGTTCGCCGCAAATAATCAGTTATAGTTCATAAAAAAATGACATAGGGACACATTAACTGGATAAAAGCGATTAGGGAATAAAGTTAATAATCCGCTCCTATTCATTTTCACTCCGAGGCCGTGCCGATCCATCGACACGGCCTCTTCCTTTACCCACAAAAAAGCCCTCTCCAAACTGGAAAGGGCAAACTTTCATCTATTTTTCCTTATTTATACTATGGAGAGCGAGGCTAACTCATTAGCCAGTTTATGAATTCCGCTTTCTATTTTTTCTAACTGGCTTTCGGAAATCGGGGTATCGCCTTTCTTATACTGGCGCATCAGTCCGGGATTTATACCAAGATATCGTCCGAGGGCACTGACATTAAATATCTTGTAATACTCGAACAATGACGATATATCAAAATGAAAATCTACAGCAGTATCAAGTTCTGCCGGAATAGTATCGCCAAGCTCTTTATAACTTTCTTTTACCTCTTCAATTGAGTTAAAAAAATCCTCCTTGGCTTCTTTGACGGTATTGCCTGTACCTATCAGTACGCAGCGGTCCCCATCGGTATTATAGGCAACGTAAGTGCCATCTGATTGTTTTTCAATATTTACTTTCATAACGAGCGAGAGTTTGGGTTATGTTCTCAATGGTGTTTATTAATGGCTTGTCATGGGCGTTCGCAGAACGCCGACTTCCTTGTAACCCCGTACGCCGAGCCGAAGGTGAGGCGTGCGGGGAAAAGCGCAACATACGTATAGGCGTGCCGAAGGTACGCCGACTGATTTTTCGAAGATAGTGGTAATTATCAGCTAATTAGTCGGCGTACCTTCGGCACGCCCGATGCGGATAGGTTACTTTCCGGGCACGTCACGCGCTACTCGACGTACCCGGCTATGAGGAAGTCTGCGTCCTGACGGACGCCAAATTGAGTCCTTTTCATGAGAAATTTTTTCTTAAGCAAACAGTCTTAGGATATTTCATCTAATAAAAATACCCGCTCAAAGGTATGACATTTTTGTCATACCACCAAACAGCACCACGCTGTGTTTGCAATTTTTAACATGGGGTGATGTCATTATTTGAAATTCGCTGCGTCTAACTAATAGACATTCACAAAAAACGCGTTTACAACCCATTTAATCCGAAAACTAACTAATCCCCGAATCAAATATGCGCTCCATGCCATCCACATCACGGTTCAGCCATCGGGCATCGCTCTTTCTGCTGATCGCCCTCGCGGCAGTACTCCCCGCAGTCGCACAGTATCGCGTGACCGCAACGGTCATCGACCCCGAAGGCGAGCCGGAAGAGTATGCCACCTACCGCATCTTCGCCATGCCCGACACTGTTCGCCCCATTGTCGGCGATGTCACCACGGCCGACGGTCTGCTCGACGTCGCACTCCCCGCCGCCGGCAACTATCGCTTGTCGGTAGCCGCGGCCATGCGTCTGCCCGTCAGCGTCGAATTTACTGTCAGCGACTCCGACCCGGTAGCTAACGTGGGCATCATCAACACCCAGTTTGCCGGCGAACAGCTCAACGAACTCACCGTGACAGCCCAGCGTCCCCTCGTAACCAAGGAAATCGATCGCATAGGCTACGACGTGGCAGCCGATGTCGACGCCTCGACAGCCAACCTGCGCGACATCATGCGCAAGGTGCCTCTCGTGTCGGTCGACGACGACGGCACTATCAAGGTCAACGGCTCGTCCGACTTCAAGATTTACCGCAACGGCCGTCCCAACAACGCCTTCACCAAGAACGCCAAGGATATATTCGCCGCCATCCCCGCCAGCACCATCAAGAAGATCGAGGTCATCACCGACCCGGGTGCGCGCGAGGACGCCGAATCATCGGGTGTTATCCTCAACATCGTCACTACATCCACCGTATCCATGTCGGGCGTGACGGGCAACATATCGTTCAACGTCGACACCCACGGCTCGTTCCAGCCCAACGCCTTCATCATGACCCAGATCAACAAGCTGACCATGTCCGGCTCGGGCGGCTACTACAACTTCAACCGCCGCAACTCGGAGGGCACCTCGGAAACCGACAACACTTACACAGCCACGGGCGACAGGTACAAGAGCGACACCCGATACACCGCGTCGGGCAACGGCGGCTGGTTCAACGTCGAAGGTTCGCTCGAACTCGACACCCTCAACCTGCTGACCACATCGCTGAGCGGATTTGTCGGCACCCATGCCATGAATGGCGACGGCACCGTGGGCATGTTCACCGCCACAGGCGAACCCATCTATTCTTACAGCATGTCGTCGTTCTACCCCAAGAACGGATACACCGACATCGACTTCAACTTCGACTACCAGCGCTCCACCCACCGCAAGGGCGAAACCATAACCCTCAGCTACCGCCTGAGCCACACCAACCAGAAGCAGTCGCAGAGTACCCGCTACTTCGACGCCGTCAATGCCCCCTTCCTGTACACGGGCAATATCTCCGATTTCGACCTGCGCTTCTTCGAACACACCTTCCAGGCCGACTGGGGACGTACGTTCGCCGAGCGCTACAAGTTTGACACCGGCGCCAAGTACATCCTCCGCTCGTCGCACTCCATCAACCACCAGACCCTGACGGGCTTGAGCGAAACCGAAAACGAATTCGAGCACCGCTACCACATCTTCGCCCTCTACGGCGACCTGCGCGGCACCTTCGGCAAGTTCACCGCCCGCGCCGGCATCCGCTACGAATACTCACGCCTCGGGGCCGAGTTCCTCAAGGGCGTAGGCGAGGATTTCCACTCCAACCTCAACGACGTCGTCCCCAACGCCTCCGTCGCCTGGAACGCCAGCCAGTCGTCGACTTGGAAGGCCTCCTACAGCCGCCGCATCCAGCGCCCCGGCATATCCTACCTCAACCCCGCAGTCACCAACACGCCCAACAGCGTATCCTTCGGTAACCCCGACCTGGAGAGCACCGGTCTCAACACCATGCTCCTCAACTATAGCCTCATTAAGCGCAAGATCAACCTGGACCTCACCGCATCGTTCGACCTGTCCAACAACGGCACAGGCAGCCTCAAGTGGACCGATGACGACAACATCACCTACTCCACCTACGCCAACCTGATGCACAGCCGCTCATTCTCCTTCTCCGCCTTCGTCCAGTGGCAGATCACTGACAAGACATCCTTCATGCTCAACGGCAACCTCCGCTGGCGCAAGTACAGCATCCACACCGAGGCCGACGACGCCGAACTCGAACGCTTCGGCGGATATTTCTACGCCCGCGTCTCGCAGAAACTCCCCTGGAACCTCAATCTGTCGCTGTCCACCAACTGGTTTGCCGGCTATGTCAGTGGCCCCTACCAATACTGGGATTCACCCATACGCAACATGGGCTACAGCATCCAGCTGAAACGCTCCTTCCTCAAGACCAAGACCCTCGACGTCAGCGTTACCGCCTCCGACATCGGCCTTCCCGACCGACTCCAACGCACCTACAGCGTCAACGGCGGCGTAACCGGCGTGGGCATCCAGCGCAACTTCCATCGCCCCTACGTGTCGTTCGGCATCTCCTGGCGCTTCGGCAGCCTGACCGCCCAAGTCAAGAAAGCCGCCAACACCATCAAGAACGACGACCTCGACGGCCGCAAAAACTCGCAGTAACAGCTTTCCCCTCCCAGCTCCCAATAACCGCAACAGCCTCTCCTCCTCCCAATAACTGCAACAGCTTTCCCCCTCCCATACTATCAAACACCCCGAGAGAGGTGCCACCCCGGCACCCCTCTCCTTTTTTTCTATATACCCCGCACATTTCTGTTTAGACCCCGCGCCCCTATTCGCTACTTGGTGCACTTTTTCGATGAAATGTTTGGAGGTTCAGGTATTTATCTCTAAATTTGCGGAAAGTCTGGGGTATTTCTTGATTTTAACCAATCAATCGTAAACCAATGTAGCTCAAAGTCCTTTATTCGCAAAATGTAACTAATAGAACACAAGATGGACTATGATGGCCTAAGTATCAAAATGTCAAATTTGCTGAAACATACCTTTTGTTTTTTGCTACTTATTTTAAGTGCAAGTAGCGCGTTTAGTACTGTGCCTGGCAATGCGCTGGATATTAGCAATGTCAATACTAAGATCAGTCAAGTAAAATATAAGCGGCCGACTGTAACAGTTGTGACGGTAACAAAAGTTGAGGTTGATGATGGAAAAGTATCAATCCAAGGCAAAGTTAGAACACGAACTGTGATTATCCACCCGGTTGCTGAAAAATCTATTGGCCGCATGCCTAACGGTGTTGTCGGTCTAACAGAAGGAGAAACTTATCTGTTTGCACTTTTGCCCCCGAAAGAAATGGTCTTATGGTCGGCGGATTACATAATGAATGCTTCCGAGATCGGCGTTATAGAAATCCCCAATCCCATTTATATAGCGACCAACGTGTTCGGGGAAAACGTATATCCGATAACCAGAGAAGCGTTTGATTATGATGCCGACAAGCTATATCCCATAGACGAGAACAAAGTCCACAAGATAGAACCTTACAAACCAAAAGATTGAAAGTTATGAAGGCTATGAAATGGATGAAAGTTTGTTTAGTTGTTTTAAGTGTACTGGTTGTCGGAATGGCAGTGTATATATTTACCAAGGCAGAGAAGCCTGAAGATAATACACCGATACAATTCCAATGCCAGGCAATTGACAATAATCATTATGTAAGTGATAATGAGTTGGTTCTCCTGCGCGATAAAACTATCAAGGCTATGATTGATTGGAGTCGGGAACTGACCGGACAAGAACGTCACACCGAAATATTTACGGCTCCAATAGTTGTCGTCAAAGGGTATATCCATGAGGGGATTCCCTTCTCAAAACAAGAAGAAAGGATTGAACGAGAAATAGCGACATACGACAAGGAACATCCGTATTCTGATTATCTTGCGTACCAAGATTGCAATATCAAAGACATTCTATCAAGGAATCACAATTTATTTCAAGTAGGTATGAGTATGGATGCTGCTCACGAGATAAGAGTTATAATAAAAGCTCTTATTCCAACCGAAGATATGGTAAATGGTACCATTCCTGACTATTACGCAGTAGAATACCAATATACTTATTCGCTTGACTTAGTTACCAATGAAGATTGCTCATATAAGAAGAGAGAACTTGAAGTATGGAACCTTAAGGAAGAACTTGACTGGTTTTATCTAAGTAAGACTTACGAGCGAAATAAGAATGGTAGCAAGAATTTTCTAAAAAATTTCAATTGGAGGATAACCTCGATTCTTCCCAATTATAGATTGCATAGATTTCAGTTTAACGACACCGAACTACCCCAAACAATTGACGAACTGTTCAACTTTACCAGTCCCTTCTACCTTGACCAACTTATAAAACTCAAAAACAAGCTTCAACACCACCCGAATGCTAAAACTTTAATGGGCCGATTGCGCAAGAATTTAGTCGGACTTGTTATAGGCATACTTTCACCAAGAAACTGAGGAAGAAGGCGGGGGGCTGGGTGGATTTCGGTATGTCGGTGATTTTTTGTAACTTTGGGGATTAATTGCCAATCAGTAGAATGAAATTTGAAGATTTAGACCTCAGTCCCGAAGTCCTCGACGCGCTCGACGCTATGGGTTTCGACGACTGCACACCAATACAGGAACAGTCCATCCCCATCGTCCTCGAGGGTCACGACCTGATCGCCGTTGCCCAAACCGGGACGGGCAAAACCGCCGCATACCTGCTTCCGGTCATCAGCCGTCTGTATGACGACGCAGCCCCTACGGACACCATCAACTGTGTCGTCATGGCACCCACCCGCGAACTGGCACAACAGATTGACCGCCAGATGGAGGGCTTCAGCTACTATCTCGACTTGTCGTCGGTAGCCATCTACGGTGGCACGGACGGCCCGGTGTTCGCCCAGCAGCAACGCGGCCTCAAGGAGGGCGCCGACGTGGTAATCGCCACTCCCGGTCGACTGCTCGCCCACCTGCAGATGGGCTACGTCGACCTGTCGAAGGTGCGCTACTTCATCCTCGACGAGGCCGACCGCATGCTCGACATGGGCTTCTATGACGACATCATGCAGATTGTGCGCCACCTCCCCGCCGAGCGCAACACCCTGATGTTCTCGGCCACCATGCCTCCCAAGATTCAGAAACTCGCCAAGACTATCCTCAACAATCCCAAGGAGGTTAAACTGGCCGTATCGAAGCCCGGCGAAAACATCGACCAGGCAGCCATCGTGTGCTACGAGGCCCAGAAGTTGCCCATCCTCAAGCACCTTTTTGCCAACTTCCACTCAAGTCGCGTCATCGTCTTCGCTTCGTCGAAGCTGAAGTGCAAGGAATTGGCCCGCGCGCTCAAGAAGCTGAAATACAACGCTGCCGAGATCCACAGCGACCTCGACCAGACCACCCGCGACAACGTGCTGCTCGACTTCCGCGCCGGCAAGATCGACATCCTCGTGGCCACCGACATCGTGGCGCGCGGCATCGACATCGACGACATCACGATGGTTATCAACTACGACGTGCCCCACGAAGCCGAGGACTATGTGCACCGCATCGGTCGCACCGCCCGCGCCGGGGCTCAGGGTCGCGCCGTAACTTTCGTGGGCGTCGACGACCAGTACCGCTTCGGCCGCATCGAGGATTTCCTCGAAAAACCCGTCAAAAAGCTAACAGTTCCCGACGAGTTCGGCGAGACACCCGAATACCGCCCCAACCGCCGAAGTGGCGGTGGTGGCCGTAGACCCGGCAACCGCTCAAACAACCGCGCACCGAAACGCAAGCCGGCCAAACAGCAGCCCGACTCTCAGCAACCCTCATCTTCCTCCAAACCCAAAAAACGTCGCTACTACCGCCCCAAAAAGAAGGGTGATAACAATTCTTAATGACCCGTCAGCACAAAATAATCGTTACCCTCTATCTCTTGGTGGCGGCCGCGCTCGTGTCCGGCATCGTCGGCGTAGTCGTGCCGTTCATGAACGCTCACCGTCTCGACGTCAAAGTGAGCCGCGCCCACTTCCCGGTCAAAGGCATAGACATCTCGCACCATAACGGTCCGGTCGACTTTGCCGCTGTCCGGGCCGACTCGGTGACGTTCGTTATCATCAAGGCCACCGACGGCGTCGGCGACACCGACCCGCGCTTCATCCACAACTTCCGCGGCGCGCGCAAGGCCGGCCTCGATGTCGGCGTCTACCACTACTTCCGCTTCCACCGCGACGGCGTGGAGCAGGCCAACAGTTTCCTCGAAACCGTCGAGGGTCTCGACATCGACCTGCCGCTCATCATCGACCTCGAGGAGAAGGACAACGACCCGTCCCACAGCCGTTACGTAGTGCCGCGGCTGCGCAGCATGGTCGACCGCCTGCACGCAGCGGGGCGCCGGGTCATGATCTACGTCAACCTGCGGCAGTACGACTCGTACATCAAGAACAACTTCGACGATGTCGACCTGTGGCTGGCATCGTCGCGCCATCCCGACGTCGTCATCCCCCATCGACGGCTGTGGCAGCACAGCCACCACGGCCACATCGACGGCATAACGGGGCCCGTGGACATCAACACCTTCAACGGCACGGCACAACAGTACCGTGACTGGCTCAACGAATAACAATCATTACACATTGATTAATATATGCGCAAACTATTCTACGCTTCCATACTCGCTGCCGCCGGCATCTGCACTCCCGACGCCTCGGCATGCACCAGCCTTATCGCCGCTCCCGGAGCCACCGCCACCGGCAGCTCCATGGTCACCTACGCCGCCGACAGCCACGTGCTCTACGGCGAACTGTACGAAAAGAAGGGCGGCACACACGCCCCCGGCACCATGCGCCCCGTCATCGACTGGGACACGCAGAAACACCTCGGCGAGATTCCCGAAGCCCCCGTCACCTACACCCGCATCGGCAATATGAACGAGCACGGCCTGACCATCGCCGAGAGCACATGGGGCGGGCGCCCCGAACTCGAGGGGTCGGGCATGATTGACTACGGCTCGCTGATATACATCACCCTCGAACGCGCCAAGACAGCCCGCGAGGCCATCAAGGTGATGACCGATCTGGTCGACAAATACGGCTATGCCAGCGAAGGCGAGTCGTTCTCCATCGCCGACCCCGACGAGGTGTGGATTATGGAGATGATCGGCAAGGGCAAGGACGACCCCGGCGCCGTATGGGTGGCCCGACGCATCCCCGACAACGCCATCTCCGGCCACGCCAATCACTCGCGTATACACACCTTCCCGCTCAAGGACAAGGAGACGCTCTACTCCAAGGATGTCATCTCATTTGCCCGCAAGCAGGGCTACTTCGACGGCAAGGACAAGGACTTCGACTTCTCCCGCGCCTACGCCGTCTACGACATGGGCGCCCT
>CAZNGJ010000071.1:0-12854 GCA_964572615.1 uncultured Bacteroides sp. | reverse complement strand
CGGCGACATGCTCACCCTGTCGTGGGACGCCATGTTCTGGGTCACCAACTACGTCGCCAACCAGGCCTACAACCGTTACAGCCAGATGATTCCCGACATCCGCGCCGTCCAATCGACCCTCGAGAACGGCATGGAACAGGCCGTAGCCGAGGCCGAGACTCAGATTGCCGGACTGCCCTACGACGAGCAGGCTGCCGTGCTCGACGAAATCACCACGTCGTGGACCCGTCGCGCCACCAAGGACTATAAGGCTCTCGGCGACCTGCTGTTCGTCAAGTTCATGGACGGCAACATCAAGCCTCAGAACGAAGACGGCTCGTTCAAGCGCACAGAAACCGGCACCCCCGCTTCGCCCAAGTTCGGCGGCTACAACGACCGCTACTTCCGCTCGATCGTCAACGAGCAGGGCGACCGTCTGCTGGTTCGCCCCGTACCTCAGGTTAACACTCCCGTATCCGAAAAGAAATGAAAGGCGACGCTCCCGAGTCAACCCCGGCCGCCAAGAAGAAAAGCGGCTGGAAGGTTGCCCTGACATACACGCTCAAGTACGGTGTGCCGCTGTTGGTCACCGTGCTGCTGTGCCGGCTGCTGTTCAGCGGCGTAGACTATACCGAGATGATGACCATCATCCGCACGCAGTGCGACTTCACCTACATCGGTATCGCCCTCGTCGTGGCCGTCTTCAGCCATATCTTCCGCGCCATGCGCTGGCGCATCCAGCTGCAGGCACTCGGCATCGACGCCCCGCTGTTCCCCCTGGTGCTGTCCATCTTCGGCACATACGCCGTCAACCTCGTCCTGCCGCGTTTGGGCGAAGTGTGGCGCACGGGCTATATCGCCAAACGCCAGGACGCACCATTCGCCACCGTCTTCGGTTCGATGGTTGCCGACCGTCTGGCCGATACGTTCACGGTGCTCACCCTCACCATCGTCACTTTTCTGCTCGCCACCGAGCAGTTGGGCAATTACCTGAGCGAGAACGCCCCGTCGCTCGAAGGCATTATCACCGTGGCCACGTCGCCCTGGCTGTGGCTTGGCGTGGCGGTTTGCCTGGGTCTTGCGTGGTGGTTCCTCAGCCGCCCTACTCACAACCGCTTCATCACCAAGCTACAGGGTTTCGTCAAGGGTCTCTGGCAAGGCTTTGCCGTCATCGCTACCATGCCAGGCAAGGGTCGATGGTTGCTGCTGACGTTCTGCATCTGGGGATGTTACTTCTTCCAGCTCTACATCGCGTTTTACGCCTTCAGCTTCACCTCCGACATCGTGGGCACCTACGGCATCCTGGCCGTACTGGTCACCTTCGTGCTGTCGTCGTTGTCGATGGGCGTACCCTCCAACGGCGGCATCGGCCCCTGGCAGTGGTCGGTCATCGTGGCACTGAGCATGTACGGCCTTGCCCAAAGCCCTGCCACGGCGTTCGCCAACACCGTCATGGGATGTCAGACACTGCTGCTCATCGCCCTGGGCGTATTCACCTTCGTCTGCATAGCTCTCGACAAACGCAAAAACGGTTGAACACGGCTGTCTCTTGGCGCATATTAAGTTAATTTTGCAGTCAGGCGTTACGTTAATTTATGTTGTTAATAATTAAATATGCCTAAATCGACTCGAAATACCGCTTTTGGCGACAAAAAAAGTATTAAATTTGTCAATGGCTAAAACAACAGGCACTCTCCAAGGGTGCCACTTAGTGTGTCTACACGCCCTAATTTCGCTAAAAATCAATCATTTACACAAACTTTAACAAAATATATCCAATCATTATCACTCCTCAATACCATACGTTAACACATCACTATCTCTCCCCGGCGCTCCGCTGCTGATGCGCGGACCCCGCAATGATGCCCGTATCCCCGCTTCCTCTCCCCCGACCCCGCCGACAGGCCGCACAATGTCGACAACCCAACCAATCGAAGAGAAATTAACCTTGAATAAAAAACCAATCAAAAGTAATTATGAAAAAACAGCTATTCTTACTGTTGTTTTCCCTCTTGGCGATGACCGGATGGTCGCGCATCGTCACGGGTACGGTTACAGATGCCTCTGACGGCGACGAACCCCTCATGGGCGTGTCCGTTACTCTGAAGGGCAAGACTGTGGGCGTTTCCACCGACATTGACGGAAAATATGCCATTGACGTACCCAACGACAAGGCTGTCCTCGTATTTTCGTACATCGGACTCCAGACCCAGTCAATCACTGTGGGCGACCGCAGTGTCATCAACGTTTCGATGACCTCCGACGCTAACCTTCTCGACGAAGTTGTCGTAGTAGCTATGGGTCAGAGCCAGTCAAAAGCCAAACTCACCTATTCGGTACAGGACCTTAAGGCCGACGACGTACTCGCCGGTGGTTCTGCCAACTTTGCAAACGACCTTCAAGGTAAGGTGGCCGGTATGCAGGTGTCCAACTCGGGTGGTTCGCCCAACTCGGCATCGCAGATCATCATCCGCGCCATCTCGTCCGTTAACTCGGCCCAGAGCAACGAGCCTCTGTTCGTCATCGACGGTATGCCCGTCCGTGGCGGTGCTTCGGCTATTGGTGACATCAACACCGCCGACATCGAGTCGATGTCCGTGCTGAAGGGCGCTGCCGCTTCTGCCCTCTACGGTCAGGAAGGTGCTAACGGCGTTATCCTTATTACTACCAAGAGCGGCAAGGACGGCCAGCTCACCATCACCGCCAACGGCGGCTGGGAAATCAGCAACGTCCTCCGTCTCCCCAAACTCCAGAACGAGTTCATCGGCGGTGCCAACGGCCTTTACACCACCAACGCCACCGGCGGTTGGGGTCCCCGTCTGATGGCCGACGACGTTGTGTATGACAACGTTGGCGACTTCCTCGGCACCGGCTTCATGCAGAAGTACGACATCTCGCTGTCGGGCGGTAACGAGAAATTCTCGGCTTACGCTTCGGCAAACCTCATGGACAACCAGGGTGTCGTTCCCAACGACTACAAGAAACGCCTCGGTATCTTCGTCAAGGGTGAATTCAACCCCTCGAAGGCCATGAAGATCATGCTGTCGACCAACTTCATCGACACCAAGTCGCGCGGTTTCGGCAACTCGATGTCTACCGTTTACGGCTGGGCTATCAACCGTAACATGGCTGACTACCAGCTGGCTAACGGTCTGCCCAACTGGTCCAACCGCTACGATGCTTGGGACGAACTCACCAACGACCAGCGTGTAGGCGCTACCGTTTCCCCCTACTTCGGACGCTACAACGACCGCTCGAACACCGAAAGCTCGCGTGTCATCGTCAACGGTCAGATCCAGTGGGAACCCATCAAGAACCTCACCTTCACCGGCAAACTCGCTTACGATAAGGGCTGGTCGTCGTACGAATCGGCTACTATGCCTCGCTATACAACCAGCGGTGACGAATTCATCTGGGACGATAAAATTGTGGACGGCGAAGTTGTAGGACAGGTCTTCCCCGAGTCAATCCTCGAAGCTTACGAAAAGCGTATGGGTGCTTACTCGTTCACTCCCTCGCGCAGCGAACGTTTCACCGCTCAGCTCCTCGGTAACTACTACTGGAACATCACCGACAAGTTCAACCTCAACTTCTTCCTTGGTGCTGAATACTCCGAAACCAGCAGCTACTCTGCCGGTATGGGTGGCTATCACTTCATGCTTGACGGCGACTTCATCTCGATGAACAACCTCGACGGCAATTACCTCAAATACGGTAGCGGCGACTATCAGGTTTACCTGAACCACGCCAAGCGCAACAAATTCGGCTACTTCGGCGAAATCCGCTTCGACTATCAGTCGATCGTAATGGCATCGGTTACCGGCCGTCTCGACGGTTCGTCGACCCTCAAGCAGATGACCTCGACCTACTTCTATCCCTCGTTCACCGGCGCTATCAACTTCGTTCGTCTCTTCAACATTCCCCGCGAGGTAATGAGCTTCGGTAAGATCCGTGGTAACTGGGCTAAGGTAGGTAAGGACGCCCCCGCCAACCAGTTCTCTGACAACTATAAACAGTGGACCACCTTCCCCGACGGTGGTTACGGCGTGAATCCCACCATTTCGAAAGCTATCGTACTCGTTCCCGAAATGACTAAGTCGTGGGAAGTTGGTGCTGAACTCCGCTTCTTTAACGACCGCACCCGCTTCGACATCGCTTACTACAATACCACCGTTGACAACCAGATCGTTACCGTGCGCGTATCGCCCTCGTCGGGTTCTATCCTCCAGGCGCGTAACGAAGGCTGTATCGAAAACAAGGGTCTCGAAATCACCGCTGCCCAGGACATTATCCAGTCGAAGGACTTCACCTGGACCGCTAACGTGAACTTCTCGTACAACCGCGGTCGCGTGGTATCGCTGCCCGAAGACGTCAGCGAAATCACCGGTACCCAGTACGGCGACATCTTCCCCTCGGCTTACGCAGGCGGCTCGACCACCGGTCTTTCTGGTATCGACTACATGCGCACCGAAGACGGTCAGATCCTTATCGACGAAAGCGGTCTGCCCCGTATCTCGCCCAAGAAGGACACCTACATCGGCAACCGCGAACCCTCTTGTCTGCTCGGTATCGGTTCGACCTTCACATGGAAGAACCTCGGCGTATCGTTCCTGCTCGACTGCCGCTTCGGTGGCGACGTGGCCAACATCACCGGCCGCGGTCTGATGAGCAACGGCATGAGCGCTCAGCTCCTCCCCTACCGCAACCACAAGGTTATCTTCAAGGGCGTAGTTGAACAGCCCGACGGCACCTACGTACCCAATACCACTCCCGTCATCCTCGACCAGACAACATTCAACAACTACTACTACAACGTTTCGTCCAACTTCATTGAAGACGGTTCGTACTGTCGCCTCAGCTACGTAACCTTGAGCTACGACCTGTCGAGCATCATGAAGTCGCTCGGCAGCCGCAACCCCGTCAAGGGTCTCAAGTGCTCGCTGACCGGCCGCAACCTCTTCCTGCTCACCAAGTACACTGGCGCTGATCCCCAGGTAATGCCTGCAGCAGCTAACGGTACCGGCGGTATGGGTATCGATAACTACAGCGTACCCACCATGCGCAGCTTCAACTTCAACGTAAACGTAACTTTCTAAGCTCTCACTCACCAATCATAACATACAACCATGTCAATCTTAAATATCTCTAAGATAAAATCGCTGGCGATGGCAGCCCTGATGGGTGTTGCTATGACGAGTTGCGACGACATCCTGCACGAGAACGTTAACCCTGACGTTGCTCACCGCAACACTTGCGAACTGGGTCTCCCCGTCCTCGTCTTCTACGCCGGTCAGACGGTCTACGACCACGCCGAATACTACATCTATCTGTCACAGTGCCTTACCACAATGGGCAAGAGCCAGACCGGTACATACGCCTACAAGAGCGGCTGGCAGTTCCTCACCATGAACCGTCACCCCCAGTGGCGCCGTCACTTCTACGATATCGGCGTTAACGGCAAAGAAATGATCGACAACTCGCGCGACATCAACTCGCCCAACTTTGAGCTTATCGCACGTGCTATTCAGCTCATGTCGACTCAGCTTACCACAGATGCATTCGGTGACATGCCCCGCAGCGAGGCTTACATGTCCAACTCGCCCAAGTATGACAGCCAGGCATCCATCTACGAATGGATGTTCGACGAAGCCGAAGAACTCATTCAGATGTTCGAAGATCCCGCTATTGTAAACGCTGAATCAAATAAGATCATCACCCAGGATCTTGACCGTGTATATGCAGGCGACCTCAACAAGTGGAAAGGCCTCGTATATGCTATCAAGGCTCGTCTGCTGCTCCGCAACATCCCCAATGTTGACCGCAGCGCCGCAATGTGCAACAAGATTATCGACGCCGCTCAAAAAGCCATCGATTGCTGGCGCTCGGGCGACCTCCTCTACGGTCCCTGGTTCGGCAACGAACCTCGTTACAACTTCGACGGCGGTACCGGCGAATCGTCGGCTCAGTGGAGTTCGGCTCAGCCCAAGATCAACTCGTGGGAAAGCCGCGACAACCAGCTGTCGACCGCAGTCCCTTCAAAATTCTTCATTCAGGACTGCATGGGCGTCATCGATCCCGGTAACGAACTCAAGCAAGGTTTCTGGGATCGTGAAAACGGTTACGGTTCTGACCCCCGCTTGATGCTCCTACTCCGTCCTCAGAACGGTCCCGTATCAGCTTCTAACTCCAGCACCCGCGTAATGATCCGTTACCTCGAGAACAACATCGGTGCAGGTTCGACCTACAAGCAGGCGCACTTCCCTGACCTCTATGCCGGTGCATACGCTGCAAGTAAAGAGGCCTACACCGCTATCTTCACTATGGAAGAACTTTACTTCATCCAGGCCGAAGCTTATTACTGGCTTGGCAACAAGGTAAAGGCTTGCGAGCTCACTAAGGAAGCGACCCAATGGAACATCCAGCGTCACCTCGACCGCTTCCTGCTTGACAGCGGTGGCTTCTATCCCGCTACTGGTAACGTTCCCGGCAATGCTACCGCTCAGGAGCGCTATGAACGTCAGCTCGTTGCCTTCCTCGATAATGAACAGGTTGCCAAATGTAAGCCCGCTGACCAGATCGGTAACAAGCACTGGTTCTTTAACCCATCGACCTTCAACCTCAGCGACCTGATGATTCAGAAGTACATTGCCATGTACATGCAGCCTGAACAGTGGACCGACATGCGTCGCTACCACTACTCGAACAACCGTAACGGCTACGGTATCGGCGACAGCCAGGAAATCGTTTATCCCACTCTGCGTCGACCCTATAACCTCTACCAGGCTCAATGGATAGACGGTCTGACCGAAACCGAAAAGGAAAACGCATGGGTACAGCGTCTGAACTACGACCCCGAAACAGAGCCCAAGTACAACAAGGCCGAGCTCGAACGTCTGGGTGCTTACAACAACCACCTATGGCTCCGCAAGCCCATGATCTGGGCCGAAGAATACGGCAAGGTTCGCTCCCTTACCGAGGAAACAGCTCAGTAATCGCTGAAACCTTATCAAATTCTGATTTCAAAAAACTTGAAATTCACCATCAAACGAAACCAATTCTGAAAAGATGAAAAAATTAAATATATTCCTTACCCTGGCTGCAGTTGTCGGAATGTCAATGACCTCGTGCGATACTAAGGATACTCCCGGACGTATCATGGAGGTTGGCCAGGAAGTACCTACTTGCTCTTGGGAGATTGGCTCTAACGTCTGCAAAGCCGGCGAGTCGTTCACCTTCCACGGTAAATACACTATCCCCGTCGGTCGCGGCGGTGACTACGTGCAGGTGTGGTATCGGGTACTGCGAAATGAAACCGCAATTGCTACTGTAGCACTGGCTGGTACATCCTTGAGTTACTCCAAGACCTACAGCGCCACTGACACCATGCGTACCTATCAGCCTATCGTAACCTTGAGCCACTCACAGGCCGAATGGACCAACCACATGTTCGAAATCGACGGTGTTGTCGAAGTCTCTCGTACACTCGCTCCCGTTTCTTGGGTAGAAGCTAAAGAATGGGATGAAAAACGCTTCAACAGCTACTATCCCGCAGGCTTCGCTAAAGAGTTCAACGATGAGGTTGTAAACTACCTTACCAAGGATTCGACATACTACAGCGCTCTCCGCACTGTCTACATCAACCATCCCTTCACCAACGAGCAGTTTGCTGACGTTAATGCCAAGTATGGCGTAAATTTCCCCACTGATATAGACATGAGTGGCGATGATGGTGGTGCAGGTACCAAATCCGACTTATGGTATTCCACTACTGTAGCCAGCGACGATGCAATCGTGGGATACTACTACACCACCGTTCAAAATGGCAACACAATTATCCACGAAGTTGCTAAAGATGCAGTCCAACAAGAAGGTGTAAATTACTATCCCGTATACAAGTCTTCTCCTTGGGTGTTCTGCCGTTACAATGATGACCTGGGCGCTATCATCAGCACTGTACGTGCTCAGTACATGCCCGCTTTCGTCGAACTCCTCCAATCGATCACTTTTGACCAGTGGATTTACGACAGCGCCAACAAGATTTACAAAGTGGACTTCTCGCGTAAGTACACCCTTCAGAGCCAATTCAGAGTTTATGACACTGAAGGAGAAGAGGGTATCGCTTCTGATGTACGCGACATTTCAATCAACTAATCACGAATCCCGTGTTTAACGACTTAAGTTTCCGACAATGAAAAAACTGAATAAAATAGCTTTACTCGGCGTATCGGCAATCGCCATGGCGGGTCTCGTGTCGTGTGGTGATGAAATCCCCAACGAACAGTATTTCGAAGGCCCCGGTGTCGACTTCAACTACAATGTCGATGGCGACCAATATACTCTCGACTACTATGTAGTATCAACCATCCAATTCAACAATACCTCAACCAAGACCGGTGCTATCCACTGGGACTTTGGTGACGGTACAACTTCGACAGAACCGAATCCTCTTCATAAATATGAGGTGGCGGGCCTTTACCGCGTTACTCTAACGGTAGACGGTTATGGTTCTCGTACTTATCCCATCTTGATATATGACATAGTACCTGCTCTGAGTATTGATGAACAGTCTTCCGAGATCATCGAAATTAACAATACAACGATGACCTTCAAACTGGAACTCCCCAACCCCGAGAACCTCAAGGTTAAGTATGTATGGACATTCCCTGAAGGCACTACTGATGTAAATGGCAACACCGTTAGTACATTTACCGGTTACGCTGACGAAAACGGTAATGTTGAATACCCCGCTGCAGTTAAATTCTCGAACCTCGGTTCACAACGCATCGATATAGCTACATGGTTCGACATAGATGGCGAAAACCGTCGCCTCGAAGACACCTACATGAACGTACAAGTTGGTTGCGAAACTCCCGCTCCTACTCTCTACTACGCTCAGCGTGGTGGTAATATCAAGGCTATTAAGCTCGTCGATCCCACTACACTCCCTGCAGGCACCAAGATCTTCCCTTACGATATGGGTGTATCTGCCGGCAATATGATGCAGAACCTCGTTTACGGCGAGGAAACCATCTTCATGCTTGACTGTGGTAAGCAGTACTACTACATCAACGACGAAGACGGTGTACTCGGCGACGGCGCAATCAGTGCTATGAATCCTGATGGTACCGGCGTTAACACCGTTATCACAAATGTTGGCGGCGCAGCCTTCAACGATCCTTTCGTAGGTTATTATTATAACGGCAAGATCTATTACAGCGACCGTAACACCGGTGTATCGGCCATCGCAGCTACAGCTCGCGGTGAGGTACAGGCTAAGAACTCGAGCAACAATCGTGCAAGCTACGAATGGGAAAACAACCTGCTCCCGTATTATGGTCGCGGTCTCAGCTACGGCGCAATCTCGACCGGCCTCGAGCGCGACTCAAAGGGTGTATGGTGGTGGCCTAAGAATTATAATGGTAACTGTATCGTACGATTCAAAGACTCCGACGTTTATAGCACTCAAAAAGACGCCGAAAAAGCTACTCTGCCATATCCCGTTATCATGTCGGGACTGAAACCGCGTTCGTTCACAATTGACGAATCGCGTAAAGCGATGTATATCTATCGTCTCAGCACCAAGCAAGGCTTCTGCGAGTATCCCCTTCCCGGCGAAACAGAAACTGTTTCAGAAACTGCTACTACCGGTTTTGTTGAACTCGATGCCGATCCTATCAACACCACTGCTGACGAAGGCGTATTCGTTTGCCAGCTCGCTCTTGACAAGGAGACCGGCCGCGTTTACTTCATGTACCGTCCCAACACCGGTGACACCTCGGGTCTCGCAGCCGGCGTAGCTTACTACGACCCCGCAACCAAGAAGTGCTACCACTACGGCGATGCCAACGACCTCGGTCTCGGTATCTGCATCAACCCCAACAAGACCAAACTGTTCTAATATCCCCAGGGATTAGAGTTGATTCACAAGAAAAAGCTCTTAGAACCGTCTGATAATCCAACGAAAGGCCACCGCCGCCCGTAATGGCGACGGTGGTCTTTTTCACCTTTTCTCCTCTCGAATCTTCGAATTTCAAAATCTCCTCTAAACTTCGTAACCAACAACAATCCAATCATGAAAAGACTTACCAAAGCCATAATCCTCGGAATGGCAGCCGCACTGGCCGGTCCGGCCATGACGGCATCGGCCGACGCTCCCGCCCGCGAGCATCGCGCCATCTGGATGACGCCCTTCCTGAGCGGCAACTGGCCCTCGGGCAAGATCACGGCCTCAAATGCCACCACCCAGAAGAACATTCTCAACAACCGACTTAATAAATTTCGCGAACAGGGCGTCAACATCGTCTACTATCACTGCCGTTCGATGTGCGATGCCACCTACGACTCGGCCTACGAACCATGGTCGGAGACCGTCAGCGGCACTCGCGGCGTGGCTCCCGCCTTCGACCCCTTCGGCTACCTCGTCGAGATTGCCCACGAAAAGGGCATCGAGGTGTACGCCTGGGTTAATCCATACCGTTATTGCGGCAAGAGCATGTACGGTGCAGGCGAACGCAACTACGAGAACTCGCATCCCGACTGGTTGCTGTCGCAGGCCAGCCAGACCATACTCAACCCCGGTCTGGAGGAAGTGAAGCAGCGCATCGTCGACATTGCCGTTGACATCGTCTCCAAGTATGACGTTGACGGTGTGGTGTTCGACGACTACTTCTACACCAACCCCACCCCGCTCAACCTTGACGCCGACCTGTACAAGAAGTACACCGACGGCGGCGGCAAGCTGAGTCAGAAAGACTGGCGCCGCGCCAACGTCAACGAGATGGTGGCCCGCGTGGGTGCAGCCATCAAGGCTGTCAAGCCTTACGTGGTGTTCGGTATCGGCCCCGCCGGCGTTGCTTCACCCGCCAACGTCGAATCCGAGTACGGCCTGCCCGCAGCCCCCGGTGGCGGCGACTGGCAGTACGACGGCATCTACTCCGATCCCTTGGCATGGTTCAAAGCCGGCAGCATCGACTACATGTCGCCTCAGATATACTGGCCCGGCCGTTTCGACGCCCTCAGCAAATGGTGGGCCGACGCCGCCGCCAAGTATCACCGCGGCTGCTACCCCTCGGTCGATATCTCGGACATCACCACTTACAAATATGCCGAATTTGCCCGCGAAATCGAATACTACCGCACCGTAGCTCCCGTAGGCGGCTCGGGCATCGTATTCTTCGAGTATAACAAGTATGTCAACTACGCCGAGCGCTGGAACGACAAGTCGACAAGCTTCGGCGACATCCTCGGCCAGGACGTATGGAACACCAAGGCCTTGACACCCCTGCGCCTGTGGACCAAGAGCGACGCTCCCGAGATGGTGTCGAATGTAGCCAACGACGGTACCACCCTGACATGGGATGCCACCGCCGCGGGCCGCTACGCAATCTACAAGCAGCCCAAAGTACAGTCCAGCTGGGGCCTTATCCTCGACGGCGTCAGCTATAAGAACAGCTACACCCTTCCCGCCGATGCAGCCGACTACCAATGGTTCGTGGCCGCATACGACCGCTATGCCAAGACATCGGCACCCCTTGCCGTAGGCGCCACCAAGGAAACCAACGGCTCGGCCCCCGAACTCGTCTACCCAGCTCCCGGCGAAAGCCCCGTCGATCTGTTCGAGTTCAAGTGGAACCACTCGTCGCACCTCAACATGTACACCGTCGAGGTAGCCGAAGATGCCGAGTTCGAAACCGTCATCGGCGCCATCAACGCTCACGGCCAATCGGCCTCAGTTACCGGCCTGCCTACCCTCACCCAGGGCAAGACCTACTACTGGCGCGTCAGCGCTACCGATGTCAACCGCGAGCACCCCGTGAGCGCCGTCAGCCACTTCGTGGCACCCCGCATCGCCATCACCTCGCCCAAGGCTGACGTACCCGTCAACGGCACCCTGACATGGTCGGAAGCTGTCGAAGGCGCCGACTACACCATCGTCATCTCGCGCAACGCCGACATGTCGAACCCCGTGCACACCGCCACCGTAAAGACCACGTCGTACAACATCCCCGCACGTACACTCTCGACAGGCCGACAGTACTACGCCCGCGTCACCGCCTCCGTCGGCGAAGCCTCGTCTCAGTCCGAAGTACATGCCTTCACCACCGTCAACAAGGAAGACTACGCCGCTCCGACATTCGTCAACCCCGCTGAAGACGGCGCTACCCTCCACGTCGACCAGACCATCAGCGTAACCCCCTGGGAAGGCATGACCGGCATAGTAGTCCAGATAGCCTCCGACAAGTCGTTCCCCGCACGTACCAGCTACGCCTACACGCTGAGCGACTTCGCCACCGACACTCCCGAACTGGGCACCATCAAGATCTCGTCGAAGAACCTCGTGGACGGCAACACTTACTATGTACGCGCACGCGGCACCTACAACGTGACCACCAGCACCGCCGTCAAGTACACTGAGTACAGCCCCGCCTACAGCTTCGTCTACTCGTCGCAGGCCGGCGTTGCCGACCTCACCGTCGACACCGAAGCTACATGGCTCGAAGGCACCCTGCTCCACGTTGGCTCCGGCGTTAAGACCGTCACTGTCTACAACCTTGCCGGCGCCACCGTAGCCACCTACGCCGCCGCTCCCGGTGCTACCGTCGACCTGTCGGCCCTCGCTCCCGGAGCCTACCTCGTCAAAGCCGGCGCCACCACCCTCAAACTCGCCCGTTAATCCCCGCATCTAAGTGCGTCCGACAGGACGCAGACTTTATTTAGCCGTGTACGCCGAGCAACGCGAGGCGTGCACGGTTATCTGATTTATCAAACAGGCGTGCCGAAGGTTACAGTACATGACATTTTTTTTGAGGCGGTTTTAGTATCTGCGAACACTCCGACGAATTGGACTTCCAGATTATGTCAATCGCAAAATTCAA
>CAZNGJ010000070.1:0-13002 GCA_964572615.1 uncultured Bacteroides sp. | reverse complement strand
GAAAGCATTTGTCGACGCTCGCCCCTACCTCAACATCGATGAGTGGAGCGCAGCTTATGTAGAGGCTGATCCCGAGCAGATCGGTCTGCCCGGCTCGCCCACAAAGGTTAAGGCTATCGAGAACGTCGTGTTTACAGCCAAAGAGAGCCTTAGACTCGACAACAACGACGAGCAGCTTGAGAAACTCATTGTCGACCTTATCGCTAACCACACTATCGGTTAATCGCACACAATTCTTCCAACTGTAAAATCAAACGATCATGTCACAGAATAATTTAATAGTATACTGCGAGTTTGAAGACGGTAAGATTGCCGATGTAAGCCTTGAGCTGCTGACCAAAGGCCGTCAACTCGCTTCAAAACTTGGTGTTGAACTCCAGGCCATCGTCATCGGCGACAAGCTCGACGGCGTCGAGGAGCAAGTGTTCCCCTATGGAGTAGACACTCTCTATAAAGTAGAAGACAAGCGTCTCTATCCCTACACATCAAATCCTCACGCAGCCGTGCTCATCAATCTCTTCAAGGAGATCAAGCCCCAGATTTGCCTCATGGGTGCTACATGCATCGGCCGTGATCTCGGTCCCCGTGTATCGTCATGCCTCCACAGCGGCCTGACAGCCGACTGCACATCGCTTGAAATCGGCCCCCACAAAGACCCCAAGACCGGCAAGGAGTATACCGACCTGCTCTACCAGATTCGTCCCGCATTCGGCGGCAACATCGTTGCTACCATCGTCAACCCCGAGTGCCGTCCGCAGATGGCAACCGTGCGCGAAGGCGTGATGAAGAAAGAAATCGCCGACCCCAACCACAAAGGCGAAGTGGTGAACCTCGATGCCAAGAAATATGTCGACGACACCGACTTTGCAGTAGAAATCATCGACCGCCACATCGAAAAATCGAAAGTCAACATCAAGAACTCCCCCATCATCGTTGCCGGTGGCTACGGTGTGGGCAGCAAGGAGAACTTCGATCTTCTCTTCGAACTGGCCAACACCCTGGGTGGTGAAGTAGGTGCCTCGCGTGCCGCTGTCGACGCCGGATACATCGAACACGACCGCCAGATTGGCCAGACCGGTGTTACCGTACGTCCCAAACTCTACATTGCATGTGGTATTTCGGGTCAGATCCAGCACATCGCCGGCATGCAGGAAAGCTCCATCATCATCTCCATCAACAACGACCCCAACGCGCCCATCAACACCATCGCCGACTATGTTATCACCGGCGATATCGAGGAAGTGGTGCCCAAACTCATCAAATACTACAAGAAGAACTCCAAGTAACCAATCAATATTCTCCAATGGCTAACTTTTATACAGACAACGCCGCTCTCAAGCACCACCTCAACCATCCGCTGATGGAGAAGATTGTGGCACTGCGCGAGCGCAACTATACAGATGCTGAAAAATACGACTATGCCCCCACAAACTATGCCGATGCCATGGACAGCTACGAAAAAGTGCTGGAAATCGTTGGCGAAATCTGCGGCGGCAAAATAGCCGAAAATGCCGAAGCTGTCGACCACCAGGGCGCATCGTGCTCCGATGGCCGCGCTCACTATGCCGACGGCACCGTCGAAAACCTCGACCTCTGCCGCAAGGCCGGCCTCATGGGCATGGCAATGCCCCGCCGCTTCGGTGGCCTGAACATGCCCATCACTCCCTATATCATGGCTGCCGAAATCGTCAGCCGCGCCGACACCGGTTTCGAAAACCTCTGGGGTCTTCAGGACTGCGCCGAAACCCTCTACGAATTCGGCTCGGAAGAACAGCGCGCCAAATACATTCCCCGCGTATGCGAAGGCGAAACCATGTCGATGGACCTCACCGAACCCGATGCCGGCTCCGACCTTCAGAGCGTGATGCTCAAGGCCACCCAGAAGGAAGACGGCACATGGGTGCTCAACGGCGTTAAGCGCTTCATCACCAACGGCGACAGCGACATCCACCTGGTGCTCGCCCGCTCCGAAGACGGCACAAAAGACGGCCGCGGCCTTTCGATGTTCATCTACGACAAGCGCAACGGCGGTGTTACCGTTCGCCGCATCGAAAACAAGATGGGTATCAAGGGATCGCCCACATGCGAACTCGTTTACAAAAACGCTCCTGCCGAGCTGTGCGGTTCGCGTCGCATGGGCCTCATCAAATATGTGATGGCTCTTATGAACGGTGCCCGTCTTGGCATCGCCGCCCAGAGTGTAGGCGTTAGCGAAATCGCCTATCGCGAAGCATATCAGTATGCTCTCGAGCGCCGTCAGTTCGGCAAGGCTATCATCGAATTCCCCGCTGTAGCCGAAATGCTCGCTATCATGAACGCCAAGCTGCAGGCATCGCGCTCGCTGCTCTATGAAACAGCACGTTTCGTAGACATGTACAAACTCTACGAGGATATCGCCCGCGAACGCAGCCTCACCCCCGACGAACGTGCCGAAATGAAGCACTACAGCCGTCTGGCCGACGCACTCACTCCCCTTGCTAAAGGCATGGGCAGCGAATACTGCAACCAGAATGCCTACGACTGCATACAGATTCACGGCGGTTCGGGCTTCATGAAGGACTATGCCTGCGAACGCATCTATCGCGACGCCCGCATCACCAGCATCTACGAAGGCACCACCCAGCTGCAGGTAGTGGCAGCTATCCGCCACGTAACCACCGGCACCTACATGACTCTCATCAACGGTTATGCAGCCGAGGAAGTCAAGGAAAGCCTCAAGCCCCTCACAGCCATCCTGGCCGACATGACTGCCAAGTACGAAGCCGCCGTTGCCAAGATCAACGAAGCCGCTAATCCCACCTACACCGACTTCATGGCACGTCGTCTTGTCGAGATGGCAGGCAATATCGTTATGGGCTATCTGCTCGTGCTCGACGCCAACCGCACCGAGTCGTTCGAGAAATCGGCCAACGTTTACGTTAAACTCGGTCAGGCCGAGGTTGCCAAGCACGCCGACTTCATCAACAACTTCGAAATCGCCCAACTCGAATACTACAAAGCGTAATACACCCGGCACTAACCGCACAACGTAAAAAATAGGTTTATACTTGCCCAACGGCGCATATCCCCCACCGCACGGATATGCGCCGTTCTTACTTGACCTGCTTTACCGTTTTTTATGTTTTAAGGATGAAGTTTTAGAGGTAAAAATTGGGGCTATTAGCAAAAAAAAGAGTAACTTTGTGCGAGCATTCTACGGCCGCTTGGCATAAAGGCCGTAACAATCACCCAACACCCTGACTATGAACAATAAAAAGGAATCATTAATGAATCGGGCGGCAGACAACATACGCGTCCTCGTGGCCTCGATGGTTGAAAAAGCCAAATCAGGCCATCCCGGTGGCGCTATGGGCGCAGCCGACTTCATCAATACCCTCTACTCCAAATTTATTGTCTACGATCCCGATGAACCGACTTGGTTTGCTCGCGATCGTTTTTTCCTTGATCCCGGCCACATGTCGCCCATGCTGTACGCCGTCCTCGCTCTCACGGGCCGTTACACTATGGACGAGTTGCAACAGTTCCGCCAGTGGGGCAGCATAACCCCCGGTCATCCCGAACTCGACCCCAAACGCGGCATCGAGAACTCGTCGGGTCCCCTCGGACAGGGCCACGTGATGGGTATCGGCGCCGCTCTGGCCGAACGCATGCTTGTTGCCGAGTTTGGCGAGGTTTGCGCCCACAAGACCTACTGCTTCATCAGTGACGGCGGCATCCAGGAAGAGATCTCACAGGGCGCAGGCCGTATTGCCGGTCTGTTCGGACTGCACAACCTGATAATGTTTTACGACGCCAACGACGTCCAGTTGTCTACCCGTACCGACGAGGTGACGGGCGAAGACACCGCTGCCAAATACCGCGCATGGAACTGGAATGTACTCGAAGTCGATGGCTCGGACTGCAACGCCATAGCCGAAGCTCTCAGCGCCGCTCTCGAAGAGAAAGAACGTCCCACTCTCATCATCGGACATACCGTAATGGCCCGCAAGGTTGTTAAGGCCGACGGTTCATCGCTGGAAGGCGCAGTTTCGACCCACGGTCAACCCTTGTCCGCTGCCGGAGCTGATATTACCAAGACCATCGAAGGATTGGGTGGCAACCCCGACAATCCCTTCACTATATTCGACGACGTGGCAGCACTCTACGCAGCCCGTCGAGAAGAGTTGAAAGCCATTGTTGCTGAACGCCATGCAGCCGAAAAAGCATGGGCGGAAGCCAACCCCGAAAAGGCTGCGCGACTCAAGAGCTACTTCGACGGCGAAATACCCCATATCGACTGGGATGCCATCGAATTCAAGCCCGGTCTGGCCAGCCGCAACGCCTCGGCCAACGTGCTTTCCTACTTAGGCGAGCACATCCACAACATGGTGGTGTCGAGCGCCGACTTGGCTAACAGCGACAAAACCGACGGTTTCCTCAAGAAGACCCACGCACTCGTTCCCGGCGATTTCAGCGGCCGCTTCCTGCACGCAGGCGTAGCCGAGCTAACCATGGCCAGCATCATGAACGGCATCGTTCTCCACGGCGGATGCATTGCCGCATGCGGTACATTCTTCGTGTTCAGCGACTACATCAAACCGGCTCTGCGCATGTCGGCACTGATGGAACTGCCCGTCAAGTACATCTTCAGCCACGACGCATTCCGCGTAGGCGAGGACGGTCCCACTCATCAACCCATCGAGCAGGAAGCCCAGATGCGACTCATGGAACAGCTCGACAATCTGCACGGCAAGCAGAGCACACTCGTGCTGCGTCCCGCCGACTCGGCCGAGACACTCGAGTCATGGAAGATGGCCATGGCCAACACCACGTCGCCCACAGTGCTGATATTCTCGCGTCAGAATCTCGAGGACATCCCTGCTGTCGGCAATGTAAGCCGTGCACAGGCAGCCAAGGGTACCGAGCACGGCGGGTATACTATTCTTGAAGTCGCTGACCCTGAACTGATACTGATGGCCAACGGCAGCGAGGTATCGCTGGTGCTTCACGTAGCCGAGCGTCTGAATGCCGAAGGTCACCGCGTTGCTGTTGCCTCGTTCCCGAGCGTCGGACTGTTCGCGCGTCAACCTAAAGAGTACCGCGACAGCGTCCTTCCAGCCGGCGTACCACGCTTCGCCCTGACCGCCGGACTCGAATCGACCTTCTATCCCCTCATGAAGGGTTCCGCCGACTGGGAAATCTATGGACTGCACCGTTTCGGCGCTTCGGCTCCATACAAAGTTCTCGAAGAAAAATTCGGTTTCACCGTCGACAACATACTTACTTGCGTCAAGCAATTCATGACCCGTTAACTTGCGTCAAGCAATCCATAACCCGTAAATGACATTTGACAATCCTACACCCGGGGAGAATGTGACCCCCGACCGTAGCAAAAGGCGTAAGATCTGGATGCCGTTCTTCGGCGCCCTTATGATTGCTGTGGGTATGATTTTGGAATGGTGGCTGTTACGCCCCGAACCACTCACACCCGGTCAGCAGAAACTTAAGGAGATATTCGACCTTATTTCCGACAAATACGTCGACGAAGTCGACCTGGACAGCATCATCGAACTGTCAATCCCCGGTCTGCTGACAAGCCTGGATCCGCACTCGGTATATATATCCGCCAACGACCGTGAGGCTGTTGACGGCGAGCTCGAAGGGTCGTTCAGCGGTGTAGGTATCGAGTTCCGCATCGAAAACGACAAGATTGTCGTTGCCGAAGTCATATCGGGTGGTCCGAGCGAAAAAGTAGGCCTGATGGCCGGCGACCGCATCGTCGAGGTGGATGGAGAGAATGTTGCCGGTATCGGCATCGATGAGGATGGCGTGCGTTCACGCCTCCGCGGCGAGAAAGGCTCGACCGTCAAGCTCAAGGTGGAGCGCGACGGACTGAAAGAACCGCTTACTTTCGAGATTATCCGCGGCGACGTACCCATGACGAGCATCGACGCCTCCTACATGATTGACAAGCATATCGGCTACGTCAAGGTAAATCGCTTCAGTCGCACCACCTACCCTGAATTCCTGCAGGCACTCGCCCAACTCATGGCCGACGGTGCCAACGATTACATAATCGACCTGCGCGGTAATTCAGGCGGATACATGGAGCCGGCGTTACTGATGGCCAACGAGTTCCTCAACGCCAACATGACCATCGTGTCGACAAAGGGTCGCAATCCCCAACTCGACGAAACCGTCACCAGCGATGGCCACGGAGGGCTGCGCGACGCGCGTCTCGTCGTGATTGTGGACGAACTGACAGCCAGTGCCAGCGAGATATTCTCGGGCGCCATGCAGGACAACGACCGCGGCCTGGTATTGGGACGTCGCACCTTCGGCAAGGGCCTTGTGCAACAGCCCATCGAGCTCGAAGACGGCAGCGAGGTACGACTGACCATACAACGGTACTATACTCCCTCGGGACGTTCGATTCAGAAGGACTACAAGCGCGGTCAGAACCTCGAGTACGAAGACGAAATCTTCGAACGCTACCGCAGCGGCGAACTGATGGCACTCGACTCGACCAAAATCAACTTCGACCTGATGTATTACAGCAACGGTGGCCGCCAGCTCTACGGTGGCGGAGGTATCATCCCCGACGTCTTTGTACCCAATGATACAACGGGCATCAACTCGTACTATGCCGACGTAGCACGCCGCGGTCTGCTCCAGAAGTTTGCCAACGAGTATGTCAGCCTCAACCGTCCCCAACTGATGGAAGCCAAGACGGTCAGTGAACTCACCAAGCAACTGCCCACCGACGACATCCTGCTGTGGTCGTTTGCCGACTACGCAAAGATGAACGGTGTCGCTCCTCGCTGGTTCTACATCAACAATTCGGCCAAATTGATTGTTACTCAGATAAAGGCTCTGATAGCATACGACATTCTTGGCCGGAGTGCCTACTACCGGATATACAACAAGTTGGACAACAACGTCCTCGAAGCGCTCGAAGCGCTCCGCTCCGGCAAGGCTGACTTCCCCATCAAGAACTGACGCAGCTGTCAGCGCGACACATTGTCAACCTTAAAGTAAGCATACATGAAGAAAGAAGATGTGCGCCGACGCGTCAAAGCATACAAATCTGTCCTCGACGACAACGAAAAAAACACAGCTGCCGATGCTGTGTTCGACATGCTCGAGAAGACAGCTGCTTTCCTGATGTCGGACAATATCCTGATGTATCACTCGTTGCCCGACGAACTGTCGACACGTCGGTTTCTGGACAAGTGGAATTCGCGCAAGCGGTTCTTCCTGCCCCGAGTGAACGGTGTCAACCTCGACATACTGCCCTACGACCGCTCCAACCTGCGACTCGGTGCTTTTCATATCGAAGAGCCCGAAGGCGACGAGACATATTCGGTCAACGACATCGACCTGATTGTCGTACCCGGCGTGGGCTATGACCCCGCCGGCAACCGCGTTGGCCGCGGCAAAGGTTTCTACGACCGTCTGCTCGCCGACAGCAAAGCCACAAAAATCGGTGTGGCCTACGACTTCCAGGTAGTCGACGCAATCGATGCCGAGCCGCATGACGTTCGCGTAGACATAGTAATCACCGATCATAACTACTACCACGTCTCGTCGAGGCGCAAGATTCGGTTCAGATAAAAGCATTATGACTATGGAAGACACATCACACGACGAAACGACACGCCGACTCGAACTGGACAGTGCATTGCCTTCGGCCGACGAAGCCGACAGGCTGCGCGACATCTACCTCGACTCATTCCCCGAGGAGGAGCGTCGCGACTGGTCGGATATCATGAACAACGAGCAACCCCATCTGGTCACCATCCGCGTGGACGGCGAGGCGAAGGGGCTACTAACGTGGTGGGATTTCGACGATTTCGTTTACATCGAGCACTTTGCCGTGCATCCCGACAATCGAGGTCAAGGTATTGGAGAAGAAGTACTTGAGCAGTTTGACGAGATAGCCGGCGACCGTCCCATCATTCTCGAAGCCGAACCGGAGACATCAGGCGAGCAGGCACAACGCCGACTGCACTTCTACGACCGCAACGGCTACCGCATCCTGCATCGCGATTACGTACAACCGCCCTACCGCAAGGGACTCCCCTCGGTACCGTTATACCTGATGCAGAAACACGGCGATCCGCTCGACGTGGGTAAGGTGACGCGCACCTTGCACCGCGAAGTTTACAAAAAATCAGATTAGATGATTCCGATGAGCGACTTGATGTCGTCGACGTTGTGGCGTCGGCAATAGTCCTCGATACCGTCTACAACCTTCATCGTTACAGCCGGATCGATAAAATTGGCTGTACCTATCTGTACCGCTGTTGCTCCCGCCATGATAAACTCGAGAGCATCGGCGGCATTCATTATACCGCCAAGGCCAATGACGGGAATCTTGACAGCATGAGCCGTCTGCCAAACCATACGAACAGCAACGGGTTTAACAGCCGGGCCGGACATACCGCCGGTTACGGTGGACAGTTTGGGTCGCTGACGCTCAACATCGATAGCCATACCCAACATAGTATTGATAAGCGAAACCGAATCAGCACCCTCGGCCTCGGCAGCGCGAGCTATCTCGGTTATATCCGTTACGTTTGGCGAGAGTTTAACGATAAGAGTGCGAGGCCAGGCTGCACGAACAGCTTTGGTCACCGACGCAGCACCGGCAGGAGTTGTTCCGAAAGCCATACCGCCTTGCTTGACATTGGGGCACGAAATGTTAACCTCTATAGCCTCGATACCGTCTACAGCAGCAAGCTTTTCAGTAACAGCGACATAGTCGTCGATGCATGCGCCCGACACATTGACGATAACATTGGTATCGTAGTGACGGATCATCGGCCATATATGATTGATGAAGTTATCGACACCACCATTCTGCAGACCAACCGCATTGAGCATACCCATGGGCGTCTCGGCCATGCGTGGATAGTCGTTACCTTGACGGGGCTCGAGGGTAGTACCCTTGACGATGAAGCCGCCAAGACGGTTCAGGTCGACAAAGTCGGCAAATTCCACGCCGTAACCGAATGTGCCGGAGGCTGTCAGCACAGGATTCTTAAGTTCGAGACCTCCTATTTTTACCGATGTATTCACCATGTCAGTTCGTTGATATTAAATACGGGACCGTTAGTACAAACACACACATTGCCGCGCACGGTCTTTTCGACGCAGCACAGACACGCTCCGACACCGCACGCCATCATGTTCTCGAGGCTGACGTAGCAATCGATGCCCAGTTGACGAGCCTTGGCAGCCACTGCTTTCATCATCGGGCTCGGTCCGCAGCACACCCACATATCGAAGTCGGTATTGGCCATCACGGGGCTGTCGGTGACAAAACCCTTGACACCCAAAGAGCCGTCCTCGGTAGCCAGGCAAGTCGGAGCCACGGCATCAAACTCGCCGAGCAGTAACAGGTCGTCGGCCGTACGGGCGCCAAGCAGGAATACCGGTTCGGCACCATCAGCCTTGAGTCGCTCACCGTAATACAACAGCGGAGCGACACCAACGCCGCCACCAATAAGGAGCACCTTCTTGCCCTTTGTACCATCCATCGGGAACGTATTTCCCAAAGGCAAAACAACATTGAGCATGTCGCCGGGCAGGAGTTCGGCCAAAGCGCGAGTACCGTCACCGGCAAGACGAATCAGCAGATGCAACTCGCGCCCGTCGCGACTGACGCGGTTCACCGAGATGGGACGACGCAAAAATGTAGTTTTCGAATTAGGCACTGCAATGTTGACAAACTGCCCGGGTTCTATCGCAGGCAATTGCTGATAGTCGGTGGGAGTCAGCACCATAAATACGTATTTATCACCCAAACGAGTGTTGGTGACAATACGGAGGTCCATTATCTTTTTCATATTTGGCTGGAATTTTTGACAAAGGTACGCAAATTTCATAATTTATAGCTAAATTTGGAGCATGAAAATGAAAACTACCACGGACGGAACGGCTTACTCCTTGGAACGCCTTGTCAAGGATATTCCCATGTCAGATGCCATCAAGGTCGCCATGAGTCGTGACGCGTGCGACAAAGCGTGCCGCGCCTGTCCACGCTATGGTCGCAGTTGGGCGTGTCCACCGTTCGAGCTGTACGACTTCCCCGGACTGCACCCCGAGCGTTTTGACACCCTTCGCCTCGTCGTTACCCGCATTAATACTGAAAAGCCCGTCAGCATGGACGAAGGTTACGGCATATTCCTGACTGAAAAGCAGTTGCTAATGCCTCAACTGTATCAAACAGCTCGCGAAAAAGAAGGCATTGTGTACGGTTTTGCCGGTACTTGCGATTTGTGTTCCGACGACTGCACCCGTAGCCTCGGCCAACCGTGCCGCCATCCGGACCTTGCCGGACCTGCCCTCGAAGCAGCCGGATTTGACGTATCGTGCCTGCTGCGCGAGTTTTTCGGGCTCGACCTCGTATGGTCCGACAACGGCAATGCGCCCGATGTCATGACATACGTTGCGGGCATAGCATACATTAACAAATCAGAGTCACAATCCTAATTACTGTCAATTAGTCCGCCATATCTACTAAAGTATTCTAAAACAACGGAGAAGGATTTTGTCATATCGTTACTATTGGCTAATTTTGAATATCGATAAACTAATTTTGTATATCCGTAAACGACATACATCACATTCCTAATCTATAATAAAATGAACAAAATCATTCTCTCCCTTGTGACAGCGTCGGTGCTCGGTACCACGATGTCGGAAATGTCTGCCCAGTCAGCAGGCTATACCCGCGAGAATTTTACCAAAACCGCCGAATCGACCGTAAACGGTGTTGTCAGCGTCAAGTCGTTTGCCACACCGCGTGTTCGTCAGCAATATAACAATCAGGACTTCTTCAGCGATCCTTTCTTCGAGTTCTTCTTCGGCCAGCCCATGCAGCCGCGTCAACAGCAACCACGTCAGCAGGAGAAGCCTGCTCAGCGTCAGATCGGCCTCGGTTCGGGCGTAATCATCAGCACCGACGGCTACATCGTGACCAACAACCATGTCATCGCCGATGCCGAAAAACTGGAAGTCACCCTCAACGACAACCGTAACTATCCCGCTACCGTCATCGGTGCGGACCCCACTACCGACCTTGCCCTCATCAAGATTGACGCCCCCGACCTGCACGTCATCCCCATGGGTGACAGCGAGAAGCTCAAGGTGGGCGAATGGGTACTGGCCGTGGGCAATCCGTTCGGCTTTACCTCGACAGTAACCGCCGGCATCGTCAGCGCAAAGGCCCGTAACATATCAACCACAACCGGTATGCGTGGCTCGGGCGGCATCGAAAGCTATATCCAGACCGATGCCGCCGTCAACCAAGGCAACTCGGGTGGCGCCCTCGTCAACCTTGACGGCGAACTGGTCGGCATCAACACCGCTATATACAGCCAGAACGGGTCGTATATCGGTTGCTCGTTTGCCATTCCCACATCTATCGTCAGCAAAATCATCGGCGACCTCAAGGAGTTTGGCACCGTGCAACGCGCATATCTTGGCATATTGTTCGCCGAGCTTACACCTGAACTTATCGCCGAAAAGAAACTACAAGGCGTCACGTCGGGCATCTGGGTCGACTCGGTCGAAGACCGCTCGGCAGCACGCGAGGCCGGTGTAGAGAGCGGTGACATCATTATCGCCATCAACAACCACCCCACCCTTTCGACAGCTCAGCTGCAGGAAGTTATAGCTCGCCTCAGCCCCGGTGACACGGCCGTCCTGACCATTATCCGCGACGGCAAGCAGATTGTCAAGACCGTTACCCTGCGCAACCGTCAAGGCGAAACGGGAGTAACCCAGGCCGGTACCGTCAGCGAACTCGGCGCAACCATGCGCGAACTCACCGATGACGAAAAAGCCAAGTTCGAAGTGCGCCACGGCGTCATGGTCGATGCTGTCAGCGACGGTCGCTTCCGCTCGGCCGGTATAGCCAAAGGAACCGTCATTCTGAGCATCAACGGCTCGCCCGTAAGTACCTCTTCAGATGTCGAAAAACTGTACAATGCCATCGTCAAGAGCGACGAAGACAAGGTTATGTTCATCAAGGCCCTTAAACCCGACGGCCGACAGACATTCTACGCCGTTTCGCTCGTAGATTGACCATAATCCATAATTAACTGCGTGTTTATCGCGCAAATTTGCAAATATTTTAGGCTGTTAGCCCTGCGGGTGTTGGCCATCTCAAAAAATATTCGTAAATTTGCGCGATAAAATGCATAGGGGCAACATCCGTACGTTGCCGCGAAAGACTTTCAACACCAACAATGATTAAAATCACATTCCCCGACAATTCAGTCAAAGAATTCGAAGCCGGCATCACGCCGCTCGCAATAGCAGAATCTATCAGCCCTCGTCTGGCCCAGGATGTTTTGGCCGCATCGGTCAACGATCAGGAGTGGGATCTGACCCGCCCCATCAACGAGGACGCCTCAATAAAACTCTTCAAGTGGGATGACGCCGAGGGCAAGCACGCCTTCTGGCACAGCTCGGCTCACCTCCTTGCCGAAGCACTGCAGGAACTCTTCCCCGGCGTTAAGTTCGGCATCGGTCCCGCCATCGAGAACGGTTTCTACTACGACATCGATCCCGGTGAACACACCATCACCGCCGCCGACATGCCCCGCATCGAAAAGAAGATGCTCGAACTGGCTCAGAAAAAGAACCCCATCGTTCGCGCCGACATCAGTAAGGAAGATGCCCTCAAACTGTTCGGCGACCGCAACGAGACATATAAGTGCGAGCTCATCGAAGAACTCGAAGACGGCCACATCACTACCTACACTCAGGGCAACTTCACCGACTTGTGCCGTGGCCCGCACATCCCCAATACCGCTCCCATTAAGGCTGTCAAGATCACCTCGTTGGCCGGTGCTTACTGGCGCGGCGACGAAAAGCGCAACCAGCTTGTCCGTGTGTACGGCATCACCTTCCCCAAGAAGAAGATGCTCGACGAGTATCTCGTGATGCTCGAAGAAGCCAAGAAGCGCGACCACCGCAAGCTCGGCAAGGAGATGGAGCTGTTCGCTTTCT
>CAZNGJ010000069.1:0-13438 GCA_964572615.1 uncultured Bacteroides sp. | reverse complement strand
GGAGAGGCCTTAACACTTTATAGTCTCAAGGACTGGTTTACCATTGGTTTCCTCCCTCTTGGCTGAGGAACTTGATAAGAGCGCCGTTTTTGGGCAGACCCTTATAAGCGCGGAACAATAGAAGGGCACCCTCCTTCTGATCCTTGGGGTCCTCGCTGGCCAGTTTTGTCTTTGCGTCCGACAGAATCTGGGTAACGAGTTTGCGCTGTGCCTGGACTACATTTTCGACGTTGCCCTTGAACTCGTCGAAGAACTGGTCTTCGCCCTTGGGCACGGGGCCGGAGATGATCAGAGGGGTACGGGCATCATCGATAAGCACCGAGTCGACCTCATCGACGATGGCATAATAATGTTTGCGCTGCACCATGTCCTCGGGGTCCATGGCCATGTTGTCACGCAGGTAGTCGAAACCAAATTCGTTGTTAGTACCGTAGGTGATGTCGCAGTTATAAGCGGCGCGACGCTCGGGGGTATTGGGCTGGTGTTTGTCGATACAGTCTACGGTAGCGCCGTGGAACATATAGAGCGGACCCATCCACTCGCTGTCACGCTTGGCCAGGTAGTCGTTGACGGTTACGACGTGTACGCCCTTCTTGGCAAGCGAACGGAGGAATACGGGGAGGGTAGCCACGAGGGTTTTACCTTCACCGGTTGCCATCTCGGCAATCTTGCCCTGGAACAGCACCGTACCGCCTTTCAGCTGTACGTCGTAGTGCGCCATATCCCATTTCATATCGTTACCGCCGGCAATCCAATGGTTTTTCCAAATAGCCTTGTCGCCTTCGATGGTCACGAAGTCTCGGCCCTCGGCTGCCAGGTCACGGTCAAGTTGAGTTGCCGTCACCTCGATGGTTTCGTTGTTTGCGAAGCGGGCAGCAGTTTCGCGAACTGCTGCAAATACTTCGGGAAGATGCTTTTCGAGTTGCTCATCGAGGATATCGAGGATTTTCTTCTCGTGACGGTCAAGTTCATCCCAAAGCGGCTGACGCTCATCGATAGGCAGATCTTCCACTTTGGAACGAATCTCGTCGATTGCCGCATAGTCGGCTGCGGTGGCATCGGCTATCTCGGCACGCACTTTGTCGATACGGCCACGGAGCTCGTCGTGCGACAGAGCCTCCATTTCGGGCTTTAATGCATTGATTTTATCTACTATAGGCTGGAGAACTTTTTGGTCGCGGGTAAATTTGTCACCAAAAAGTTTTCGGATAGAGTCGTAAAATGACATATCTTATATACGGGTTTTAATTTTTTTGCAAAGTTAATGATTTTCAGTTAAAACACAACCTGATAAAACCCTAAAAACGCGTTTCGGCAGCTTATTTAAGGGTTACGGCAGGCGTATTTGCCCCGTTAGGCGAACGGATATGCAACATTCCGGCCAATGCAGGTGCGAGAGCTCGAGCATCGACAGGGGTATTGATTCGTTGCGATTTCACCTCGGGGGCGGTAATCATGAACGATGCGGTGGTCGGGACAAGAGCGTAAGTCGTTGTCGGACTGTGACCCGCAATATTGAAATCGTCGACCAGACTCCAACCCGGGATAAGGTCGATTATGACGTCGCCCGAATGGGCTATCACCGTGTTACGCGCCTGACCCTCAGCATTGGGCACACTGACATCGGCAGTAACAACGTCGTCTATGGTATAGGCATGACCGACACCGGCCATGCGTACAAGGAATTCGGTTGCCTGACGACGCAACTGGCTCATGTCCTTCTCGCGCTTGTTGGCAAGGTCGCGGTTCAGGTAGAAGTGTCCGTCGTTGAATGCCGTCACCCACTCTCCGTTGCCATGCAAGGCGATCAGATAGAGATTGAGCAGCGAGATGGCCTTGCGCGACGAGAACTCGCCGCCGGGGATGTGCCACTTGTCGTCGTCCTTGCGACGCTGCGAACGTGCAGGCGTGCAGGCGAGATAAACCACAGCATTTTCGCGTCCGACAGTTTTGTCGATAGTCGAAAACAGTTGAGCAAGCGACTGATCAAGCTTTATATAGCTGTCATACTGCTCGTAACGGTTCTCGGCAGTCTTGGTCCATTGATAGGGTTGGAGCGAGTAAGCGATGTTGAGAACATCTGTACCGTCGTGGCGCCCCAATTCGAGAGCCGTAATGTACTCGTTGGCCAATCGGGTGACCTCGGTATTCATCAGCGGCGACTCCGCAAAACGCGCATAACGGTCCCGATCACTCTTGGCAAAAGTATGACGGAAGGGATAGCGCGTAAGGTGGTCGGGCAGCGGCGCTGCGGCAGCTGTGGCAGCCGACGGCACCCATTGCATCGTGTCGAGTCGATGCGAGAGCGGACGAATACGATTGGTGTTGACAGCAGGCTGTGGCATATCGGCGTAATACGTCGAACTTGCCCAGTTGCCGGTCTTGTCGTTGAACCAGATAGCGCTGTTACCTGCATGCGAGCCAAGCAATAATGCCTGAGCGGCATTGGGAGCAATGGCATAGACGTATGTCACACCGGCTCCTGATATCCGCGCCTCGTCGCTGAGCGTGGTTACCTTGAGCGCTTTGGGCGAAAGAGATTCCTGAGCGAAATTGCCCATCGATTCCTCGTCCCGGAAGATATGGTTGGTGCGTCGGGCAGCGGCATCATATATGCGCTCGGCGCTTATACCGCTAACGTTGGGCGAAGCACCGGTAGTCAGTATCGCTGTGGCTGCAGTTGCATCAACATTTGTACCATACTCAACATTATCAAAGACGAGACCCTCGTTAAGGAATCGGTTAAATCCGTCTTTCTCGAGATGCGGCTGAAGCATATCGAGTACCTCCTGACGCAAACCGTCGACCACTATACCGACAACAAGCTTGGGTTGGCTGGCCTGAACGGCAACCAACGCAACCATCGAAGCTACCAACGTACTTACTGCACGCGGTGTAAGCTTGACATAGCTTGTATTTTGATGTTTATTCTTCAAGTGGTTCAATGTCTCGGTCGATAGAGATAGATATAGAGTGCCGAAAGGAGCATATCGGTTAACACGAGGGGTACAAAAGCGGGATTAGGAGACTGTACGCCGACTATCCACGCTGTCAGTACACCCAACAACAATGCAAAGTTAATCATAAAATACCAAACATTTACTTTTTTAGCCGATTTTAACCACAAAGTAAATGCCGGTAAAAGGCAAAGAGGGTTCAGCCAAAGCAGATTTACGTTTGGCGACGTGGCTTCGTGAACACTGACGAACACAAGGAATGCCACTAACAAGCCGGCCAGTCCGAAGACTGCAAACAGACATGTTGCAGCAATGCGCGGGAACCGACGGCGTACGATGACAAGATATATCGCATAACCGGACACACTGACAGCCACGAGCCACGACCAGAAGAGCGGCGCAAGCCACCATGGTGTCGGAGCTTCGACCGCCGCAAACGGTGCCGCATTATATAGTACTTCGGACGATTCGACCAAGTTCCGGCCATCGTCTGTTCCGACAGTTGCAAAGGGCAATTGCGACTCGAGCACAACCGGAGCGAAGGTTTTCTCGCGGGCCGAAATCGGTCGGTCAATACCGTCACCAAGTGCGATGTCGATACCAAACTGATACCATGGATAGTTGACGTGGTAATGGCGCATATAATCTCTGAACGAATCGAGGACGGGCACGCTATTACCATCCGGTTCGGGAACTATCAGAGTGTCGCCAACCGCAAGTTCTATCATGCGCAGTGGTCGAGTGGCGCAATTATCCAATACATAATTATATCGATACTCGCGATTGGCGGGGAGCAGGTTCTCCTGTAATAGTCCGATCAGCCGCGATTTCTCGTCGGGGTTAAGGTTTAGCTTATGCTGGACGATGCGACGGTCGGCAGCCATATAAGGCGCAGTGAAGCTGTTCCACGGTTGCGCTCCGACCATATAGTCGGTCTCACCTTTAACGAAACGATACACAAAATTGGGTTTATCAAAACTGAACAGCCCGTAATGTATAGCCACGTCGTATGCCGGCGTCTTGATGCGCAACGCTGTGTGCCCCTCGAGTTCGTATATCTCCGAACCGGGATACACGTTGACGAAGTAGACAGTCGTGTCCCCGGGCACCTGCGCACGCAACTGCATACCAACAACAGATGCCAGCAACATGACAACAAGCGCGATAATCTTATTTCTGAATATGTATCTCAAGACCGGCTATTTGGTTCAACATTATATAATACAACTTAACCCGCTGTTCGAGCGGGTTAAGTTGGCATTCAGGGAGGTTCCTAGCAGAATCGAACTGCTGTAAACGGTTTTGCAGACCGGTGCCTAACCACTCGGCCAAGGAACCATTAAGTGGGTTTTGCGAGTGCAAAATTAATAATTTAATTTCGAAATGCCAAAAAAATCACAACATTTTTTCGGCGGGACACTCAACAAGTCGGAACGTACTGAACATACACCTCTGTTTATCAACACCTTGTGGCAACCATGATCGTAAATGCAGACAACGAAACTTTTAGCGGTTGCAGGTTGTTACAATGATATAAAACTATTTCTAATACTAACCTAACACATCAAGACTATGTCACTTATCGACGATCTCAAGAACACAGCCGACAAGGCCATCCACAATCCCACAGTACAGAACGCTGTAAACAAAGGCAAGGAATTTATCAGCACCGAAAAGGGCAAACAGACAATTGAAGAAGCCAAGGATAAAGCCGAGGAATTCGTTCGCGAAAAGACCAAAGGCAAGGGTATTCTCGGTTTTGGCAAGGCCGAATAATCTGTACCGCCTGTAGCGACCCTGCGACAAAAGCCTTAGCAAGGTAGCGCAACCCTGCTACGAAAGCATTGGCGAATTATTGCCTTAACGAAGGGCTAAACGAGTTAAATAATGTGAAATAATCAAGATTGGCGAGTTTTTACACTCGAAATAATTGGCCGAAAGGACAATAATCACTACCTTTGTACTTACATATCGACCAACGGGTCGGTTACGATACAATTTCTAACTTAATTATTTCCCACTAAACCCATAAGCCTATCGTCTGATTTTTACTCCAAACTAAACAAAATCAAATCAGTAAAATGCAGAAACTCAAAGAACTAACCGACGACCGGTTGGTCTCAGCATTTGCCGACGGTAATAATCAGGCATTTGATCTTTTGCTCGAAAGACATAAAGACCGAATCTTCAACTATGTCTACAACATGGTTAAAGATGAGGATCTGGCCAACGACATCTTTCAGGAGACATTCGTTAAAGCGATCACCACCATCAAGCAGGGTCGCTACAGCGCTGACGGCAAATTCGCCTCGTGGATTTCGCGCATTGCGCACAATGCCGTCATCGACCATTTTCGTCAGGAAAAGTCGCAAGGCACCATCTCGACCGACGAATCGGAGTTCGATATCCTGAACCGCCGCGAACTCGCCGAGGATACTGTCGAAGACCTTATCATCGACAAATCTATCCGCGACGATATTCGGTCGCTCATCCAGTCCCTGCCTGCCGAGCAACGACAAGTGCTGATTATGCGTTATTACAACAACCTGTCGTTCAAGGAAATTGCTGAGAAAACGGGCGTTAGCATCAACACCGCCTTAGGGCGCATGCGTTACGCTATCCTCAATCTGCGTCGCACCGCAGAAAAAAACAAGATTGTACTCACCCGTTGATTCGGGTGGGCAATCCTTCATTTATTATCTTAAGTTACACCGGCGATATATAACAACAATCTATATCTAAACGAAACGGACAACCTCACACTCAGTGTGCAACGGTTGTCCGTTTCGTTTAGATTCCGGTCTGACACCGGGTGGTTTCGTTATCAAAGTCAGGTATTATTCCTGAACCAGCGATACGAGAAGTTCTTTTTCGTCTTCGGGATCGGGCGCGATAACAATCTTGTTCTCGCGAGCCAACCAACCGAGGGCTGCATACACTTCCTTATCTTTCAGCTTTGTGATTTTGCGAATCTGCTTTACACCCAGTGCATCGGCAGAGTTAAGTGCAGTCCAAACTGTACCTGCATTGTAACCAATAATTTCTGTGTTCATTGTAGTCTGTAATTAAACTAAAATTATAATTAAACAATCTTTCTATATAGGATTACCCTATCTTTACATTATAAACAACGTTACGAGTGTAATTGTTTGCTCGTCAGAGTTTTGAAATTATTTAACTTACATGGGAAAAGTTTTCGCTCATAGTGGTATTTAACTTTGCAGCATCAAACCTTAACACTCAAGATTATGCTCAACAACAATTACCACAAGAAAGCCATCAACGTTGCTACAACCGAGAATATGAATATCCCAGGCATGGAGACCAAAGAAAACAAAATGGCCGTGGTATTCACCGCCGAGACTATCCGCACGCTACGCAATCTTCCGGACGAAGACCGTAGGGCGGTCACGGATGCACTTGTATCCGAATTCATCCTGGACTGTCCGGCCCCGGCGTCGCTGACAGGCCTGCAAAACCTGATGTACTATATGATTGCCGACGGAATCCGTCGTGCAACCCGTCGCTTGGCTTAACGCCTATGTTAATATAAAACAGAGAGTCAATCTTCGTCGAGTTCGTCTGCATCGTCGAGAAACCATAGATCTTCGTACGACTCCTCGACAAACTTGTTGAGTTCCCTACCCTCGCGTTTTGTGGGTCGACCCAATCCCTTGCGTCGGTCAACAAAACCCGAAATACGCACCACGTCAAGCATGTCATATTGCTCCTTGGGGGTAATATTCTCCAGATATTCCGGTACAAGTTTTGCGCCGAGTCGATTTTCGGTCAATGCCTTGACCCGAAAACTGTAAGTAATCGGCGGCTTCTTGACATTAACAACATCGCCGACCTTTATGGTGCGGGACGGTTTGGCCACGACAGGATTATCCAGGCCAACGGTGACACGACCTTTCTTGCATTCTTCGGTGGCTATGGTACGGGTCTTGAAAATACGCATAGCCCATATCCACTTGTCTATCCTAACTTCGTTGGGCATACGGGTGCTATTTATTATTGTACGTACACATGGCTGTTTGGATTCCGGCAAGACAGAATTCCTTTATGGCATTGTCGGCAACTTCGATACGCGCAGGCAGTTCAAGCCGCTGTTCGGGCGTAAACCGACCCAGCACATAGTCAATCTGACAACCTCGGGGAAAATCGTTGCCGATGCCGAAACGCAAACGCGGATAAGCCTGTGTCCCGAGCAGAGCTGCTATATTTTTCAAACCGTTATGGCCCGCATCACTTCCGGAAGGTTTGATTCGGATTGCCCCAAAAGGCAAAGCTATGTCATCCACAACCACAAGGATATGATCGACAGCTATCCCTTCCTTATCCTTCCAATACCGCACGGCGTTGCCGCTGAGGTTCATATACGTCGATGGTTTCAGCACGACGAGTTGCTTGTTCTTGACACGCATCCGCGCAATATCTCCGTAACGTTCGGTGCTGAATTGCGCACCGGCGGCTTCAACCAACTTATCGACGGTCATGAATCCGATATTATGACGCGTACCGGCATATTCTTCGCCTATGTTTCCGAGTCCTACAATCAGGTACTTCATATTATATCATTTATTATGGTAAAAATCGGGGTCGGCCAAAGCCAACCCCGAATAATTCCTCTGCTCTCGCAGATTGTACTGTCGTTGCAATTACTTGCCGGCTGCGGCAGCCTGAGCGGCACCACGAGCGGCACGTGTGAGCTGAACGGCGCAAACTACTGCGTTCTTGGCGTTCACCAGTTCGAGACCTTCGTAGTGGAGGTCGCCAACCTGGAGACTCTTGCCAAGACCGAGGTCGTCCACCTTAACGATAAGACGTTCGGGCACTTCGGTGTATATTGCTTTCACTTTCAGCTTCTTCATCGAGAGATTGAGCTTACCACCGGCCTTAACACCTTCGGCGTGACCTTCGAGCTTAACGGGAACTTCGATGACAACGGGCTTCTTGTCGTTCACTTCGAGCAGGTCGATGTGGAGGATGCTGTCCTTAACGGGGTGGAACTGGATGTCCTTGAGAACAGCGGTGCGCTTTTCGCCGTTTACATCGAGATCGATAGCGAAGATGTCGGGAGTATAAACCAGCTTGCGAACGGCATCCTTGCTAACCGAAAGGTCGGTAGTGATAAGGCCCTTGCCATTGCCGATTTCTACGATCTTTTCACCGGGTTTAAGAGTGCCGGCGTAGGGAAGCTCGATGATTGTGCCACCATTAAGAACAACGGGGATTTTACCTTCGGCGCGGAGAGCCTTGGTTGCCTTCTTGCCGAGGTCAGTACGGGGTTCGGCTGAAAGTTGGAATGTCTTCATTTTGGAAAAATGTTTGGTTTGTGTTACTAAAAATTAAGAGAATATCAAAAATAGCTCTCTAAATTTCCCATCACACGAGATGGGGGCCCGACCCGCGGACCCAATTCAAAAAGCACCGCAAAGTTACGAATTTTCTTTCTAACTACCAAACAATCTTACAGATTGCTGATCAGGAGGCCGACATAGCCGACATAACAGGCGGCTAATAGGCCGCCCTCGACACGGGTGATGGTGCGTTCCTTGAAGAGCCATCCGTAGAACCAGAATGACAACGAGCCGTAAAGCAATGTCAGCAGATCGAAATTACCGATACCGCCGAAGGGCAAGGGTGTTATAGTTGCAGATACGCCAAGCACCATCAAGGCATTAAATATATTACTGCCGATAACGTTGCCGACGGCAAGTCCGGGCTTACCTTTGACAGCAGCCACTATTGAAGTTGCGAGTTCGGGCAGCGAAGTCCCTGCGGCAACGATAGTCAGTCCCACAACTGCCTCGCTGATACCCAGGCCCAAAGCTATCGCAGTAGCACCGTCGACAAAACGGTCGCCACCCCATATAAGTGCGCCAAGACCGGCCACAACAAAAAGAACCGCTTTCCAAACGGGCATTTCACGCTCGGCCCCCACCTGCTCTATCTCCTGATTGCCCGGTTCGTCCTGTCGTTTGGCCGTGGCAAAGGTGTAACGCATGAACAGCAAGAAAAAGATGAGAAGCAACAGACCGTCAGCACGACTGACAATATTGCCACTGCTCCCCCCGAGCGTGCCGCTGTTGCCTAATATCAGCAGTATCACCGAGGAAAGTATTAGCATAGGTATCTCCATCGTAAGTATGGATCGTTCGACCACAATAGGTCGCACCAAAGCCGTTATGCCGATGATAACGAATACATTAAATATATTACTGCCGACAACGTTGCCGATAGCAAGCGGTGCGCTGCCGTTTATAGCCGAAATCACCGAAATCACCAGTTCGGGTGCCGATGTACCAAAGGCCACCACCGTCAGGCCGACTACTAAGTCGCTGACACCCATCCGTCGGGCAATTGCCGACGAACCGTCGGTAAGCCAATTGGCTCCCAATAAAATAAGCACAAGGCCCGCTACGAGCCATACAATATCCATCAACATAATAATAACGTGTTAAAACCGTTTGCAAATGTAGTCATTATCATTCAATCTCGCAAATCCGGGCGTTTTACCTAAAAAAGTATAAAAATAGCCAAGCGACATTGAAAAACCAACTTTTTTTGGTAACTTTGTGTGTTATTGGCATTACCCTCCCCGAGGGCATCGAATAATTGCTTATACTTTTACAGCTTATAAATTAAAACTTAACATATCAATCATTTTCCAATCGAAAAACATGAAAAAGATTTACTCTCTGTTGCTGACACTCATGTTATGCTCGATGGCCGGAGTGGCTCAGATTTTCACCACTTCGCCCGAGATTTTGCAGGAGTCCAGCAAGAATGTCGTGCTGACTTATCACGCTGATTCGCCTTTAGGCAACAACGGTCTGAAAGGAATCACCTCGTCAACACCCCTGTATGTGCACATCGGCGCGATCACTAACCTGTCGACATCGACAAGCGACTGGAAGTATGTACCGGTCACATGGCCCACAAGCGCCAACGACCCCGCAGCCAATATGGCCAAAAACAAACTGACTTATGTTTCGCCCAATACCTGGAGCCTCAATATCGGCGACATCCGTAACTATTTCGGCATCACTGACCCCAACGAGCACGTGAAGAAGATTGCCGTCGTGGTACGTAACGCCGACGGTAGCCGCGAAGGCAAGACAGCTTCGGGTGGTGACATCTTTGTCGATGTTCACGAAGAAGGTTTCCAGATGCAGTTCACCACCGACGCCACCGGTACCGTGGTGAGCAAGCCCACCACCGTAAACCTCTCGGCAGTGACATCGCAGGCCGGCAACATCACCATCTCGGTCAACGGCACCGTCCTGACCAACCAGGCCAACACTCAGAAAGCCACTGCCTCGTACACCATTCAGACCACGGGCAGCTATGTATTCGAAGCTAAAGCAACCGCCGGCGGTCAGACCTTGACCCAAAAGATCAACATGGCCTACCCCGGTGCATCGACAGCAGGTACCTACCCCGGCGGTGTACCTAAGATGGGCGCCGTCAAGAACAGCGACGGCACGGTAACCTTCTGTATCGCCGCTCCGGGCAAGTCGAGCGCTATCCTCGTGCCCTCGTGGGACGACTACCAGGTCCTCGACAAGAACATCATGCAGTACCAGGACTACAACGGTCAGCGTTACTTCTTCACCACTGTTTCGGGTCTTAAGGACAATGTCTACTATCCTTACTATTACATCATTGATGCCACTTACAAAGTCTGCGATCCCTACGCCCGTCTCGTTCTCGACTGCTATAGCGATAAGTGGCTCGATCCGACCATCTGGCCCGATATGCCAAAGTATCCGTACGAGAAGTTCGACGATGTCATCCTGGCGGTATATCGCGGTGACATGGATACCGACTTCAAGTTCTCGCCCTTCACCATCCCCGATCACAGCAACCTGATCATCTATGAACTGCTGGTGCGCGACTTCACAGGCACTGACGGTCAGGCCAACGGTGAAGGCACTCTGGCCAAAGCAATGGAGAAACTCGATTACCTCCAGTTCCTCGGCATCAACGCCATCGAGCTGATGCCCGTAATGGAGTTCAATGGCAACAACTCTTGGGGTTACAACACCAACTTCTATTTTGCTCCCGACAAGGCTTACGGCGCACCCCGCAACCTCAAGCACTTCGTCGAGGCGTGTCACACCCGTGGTATCGCCGTTATTCTCGACATCGTATTCAACCAGAGCGACGGTCTCCACCCCTGGTACCAGATGTATCCCATCGAGAGCAATCCCTTCTACAACCAGACCGCACCCCACGCATACAGCGTGCTCAACGACTGGAAGCAGGAGAATCCCCTGGTTCGCCAGCAGTGGAAGGACGTTCTCAAGCATTGGATGACAGTCTATAACGTCGACGGCTTCCGATTTGACCTCGTTAAGGGTCTCGGCACCTCGTACGGCTCGAACACAGACGCTTACAACGCAAGCCGTGTGGCTGTCATGAAGGACCTCCACGCTGCCATGAAAGCAGTAAAGCCCAATGCTATCCACATTAACGAAAACCTGGCCGGAGCCCAGGAAGAAAACGAAATGGCAGCCGACGGTCAGCTCAACTGGGCCAACATAAACAACTCGGCCTGTCAGTACGTGATGGGCTACGGCAGTCAGTCGAACACTGCCCGTTTCTACGCACCCAACGACAGCCGTACATGGGGCTCGACAGTGGCATACGCTGAAAGCCACGACGAAGAGCGCATGGGCTTCAAGCAGAACGAATACGGCGCAAGCGCTGTCAAGGGCAAGCACGACGTAAGCATGAAACGCCTCGGCCAACTCGCTGTTCAGATGCTGCTTATGCCCGGACCGAAGATGATATGGCAGTTCGGCGAACTCGGTGCCGACGAGTCCACCAAAAACGGCGGTGACAACAATACCGATCCCAAGACCGTTGTGTGGAACTACCTCAACGACCCCGACCGCAAGGCGCTCTCGGAAACCTACGGCGCCCTGTGCCACTTCCGCACCCACAACCCCGAACTGTTCACGAACACCGCGACTGTGACACTGACCGGCTTTGCCGACAACCTTACCTCCAACCGTATCATCCGCGTCACCAACGGTGATAAGGAGATCATGGCCTTCATCAATCCCAACATCGGCGGTGCCAACAAGAGCGTCGGTGGTGCATCGACCAAGCTCAACGCTAACAACTGCACTCTCATCACCGCTTCCAAGGATTTCAACGGCAAACTGAGCGGCACAGGTACGTCAGTCAGCGTATCACTGCCCCCTCACGGTTATGCCGTGTACGCCACCAACAACGTAGCCGGCGCTGACGACATCATCGCCGATACCACCGGCACCAACATTGCAGTATCCGGTGGCGAAGGCGAAATCATCATTGAAGGCGACTATGACAATGCTTCGGTCTACGACCTCTCAGGTCGCATACAGCCCATGACCGGTCTTAACGCAGGTGTTTACGTAGTCAACGTCGACGGTACCTCATACAAGGTTGTTGTCCGCTAAAACACCACTATACAACATAGTTATACTCCATCACATTCCGGCGCATTCGGTTGCGTCGGAATGTTTTTTTTGCATGGTGGTGAAACTTTTGACGCGCCGTTATTGTTTTGGTTATAGTTAAAACTATTTTTAATTCACCCCCTCAAAAACCTAATTTATGGAATTGAAAAAATATTTGGCTGAAGGCGTAGGCACCATGTTCCTCGTGCTTCTCGCCTGTGGTAGCGCTGTCTTGGCAGGTCCGTCTATCGGTGGCCTCGGCATCGGTCTGTGTTTCGGTCTGGTGCTTATCTGCCTTTGCTACTGTATCGGCAATATCTCCGGTTGTCACGTTAACCCCGCCGTTTCGATCGCAGTATGGCTCAGTGGCCGTATGAGCGCCAAGGATTGCTTCTGGTACATCGTGTCTCAGCTGATCGGTGCAACCATCGGCGCAGGCTTCCTGTTCTGGTTCATGCACTCGGCTCCCGACTTCAACTTTGGCGGCATCACCGGCACTAACGATCTGGCCACCAACGTACTCCAGGAGGGCGCAACCGTTCCCATGGCCCTTCTCGCTGAGATCCTGCTCACGTTCTTCTTTGTTCTTATCGTACTCGGTGCCACCGACGCCGAAAAAGGCTTCGGCAAGTTTGCAGGGCTCGCCATCGGTATAGGTCTTGGTCTTGTTAACATCGTGGGTATCCCCGTCGACAACTGCTCGGTCAATCCCGCCCGCTCGTTCGGTCCCGCAGTCTTCTCTCCCGGTGCTTGGGGCGACTTCTGGATCATGGCAGTTGGTCCCGTAGTAGGTGCCGTTATCGCTGTTCTCTGCTGGCAGGCCATGCGCAACTACGTTGCCAAAGGCGCAATCGAATAATACATAACTGACATACACTATAAAGATAGAGCGGGTTTCACTTTTGCTGTGAAACCCGCTTCTACTAAGAGCTTGTTTGACAAGAAAAGTTAACGGCGGGGTTGTATATCGTGGAGGGATTTTGGTCGTGAAGGCGAGGGAGCGTAGCGAGCTACGTGACTGAGCCA
>CAZNGJ010000068.1:0-13634 GCA_964572615.1 uncultured Bacteroides sp. | reverse complement strand
GGCAAGGGCTAGTGCACGCGCTACCTTTTCGCTGAAATCAGTAGCCCCGGTTGTACCGTAGCGCAGTACGAGGGCAGCAACCATGTCGCCTTCGGCAGTTGTGCCTACACCGGTACGAGGGCCTTTGAGGGTCTTGGTCTTGATTTTTTGCCAGAGGTTGCGCTCGGTGCTCTTCACCTCGTCGGTTTCGGGGTCGGCATCGATCTTGGCCAAAATTGCATCAATCTTCTCCATCTCGAGGTCGATGATGTCGTCCATGATGCGCTGAGCGCGAGCTATATGCTTGGCAAACAGGTCGAAATCGAAGTATGCTTCAGGGGTGAATGGATTGACAACGTATGAATAGAGGTTGACGGCCAAGAGGCGGCAGCTGTCGTAGGGACACAGGGGTATCTCGCCGCAGGGATTGGTGGAAATGGTGCGGAAACCGAGGTCGGCGTAGCAGTCGGGCACACTCTCGCGGGTGATAGTATCCCAGAAGAGTACACCGGGTTCGGCCGACTTCCAGGCGTTATGTATAATCTTGTTCCACAGCGCGGTAGCATCGACATCCTTTTCTATCGAAGGGTTGGCGCTGTCTACGGGGAACTGCTGGCGATAAGGTTTACCCTCGACGGCGGCGTTCATGAAGTCGTCGTCGATGCGCACAGATACATTGGCGCCGGTAATCTTGCCTTCGGTAAGTTTGGCATCGATGAATGCCTCGCTCTCGGGGTGTTTGATGTTGACCGTCAGCATCAGGGCGCCGCGACGACCGTCCTGGGCAACCTCGCGGGTCGAGTTAGAGTAACGTTCCATAAAGGGCACGAGGCCTGTCGAGGTCAGTGCCGAGTTCTTAACCGCAGTTCCGCGCGGGCGGATGTGGCTAAGATCGTGACCTACGCCGCCGCGACGCTTCATGAGTTGCACCTGCTCCTCGTCGATACGGAGAACGCCTCCGTACGAATCGGGGTTACCGTCAAGTCCGATGACAAAGCAATTTGACAGCGAACCAACCTGGAACTTATTACCGATACCCGACATGGGCGAACCCTGGGGCACGATGTAACGGAAATCCTTGAGTAGGCCGTACACCTCGTCGTGACTCATCGGATTGGGATATTTCTGCTCCATACGCACTATCTCCGAAGCAAGACGATGGTGCATATCGTCGGGAGTCTTTTCGTAATGGTTATTGTACGAGTCCTTCAGGGCATATTTAGTCACCCATACACGCGCGGCCAGTTCGTCGCCACCGAAATATTCGAGCGACGCCTTGTAGGCTTCATCGTAGGGATAAATCACAGGTTCCATAATCTGAGTCTAACGGGAATAAAGGGTTGGTTAAAAAGATGCGACCGCAAAGTTCTTAATTAAATTTCAAGTTACCAAACTTTTTAACACAAAAATTTATCAACACCCTAAAGTTTTCCAAAAGCAAAACCCAACACCCTGATTAAATGCATATTAGCAACTTTGCTACATAACAAAAGTTTTCCAAAAGCAAAAACAGATTAAAAATCACGACTGTCAATAACTTTTTGCCGCAAAATTTGGCCGTCTCAAATAATCATCCTAATTTTGGCAAAAATTTCAACCGGCATCTTCCATTATGGACAGCTACTTTTCAACCCGACGAACAGTCAGAACATTCAGCAACAAAGACATCGACGATGCATTGCTTAAAGCCATGCTCGAAGCTGCAGCCCATGCACCCACAACGGGCAATATGCAACTGTACAGTGTTGTGATAACACGCGATGCCGACCGGAAGAACCGCCTGGCGCCGGCCCACTTTTCGCAACCGGCATACATGAACGCGCCGGTCATACTGACTTTCTGCGCCGACCTCAACCGATTCAGCCAATGGTGCCGCGTCAGCGACGCCGATGCCTGCTACGATAACCTCCAGTCGCTCGTGGCCGCGGCACTCGACACAACCATTCTGGCTCAGCAGTTTGTCACCATAGCCGAACAGGAGTGCCTCGGCACATGCTATCTTGGCACTACAACTTACAATCCAGATCAGATAGCCGAGGCACTTAAGTTACCTCTGCTTGTCGTTCCCGTTACGACCCTGGCTGTAGGCTATCCCGAAGGCGAACAGCCCCAGAGCGACCGACTCGATGTATCATCGTTTGTTCACTTAGAGGAGTACAAGCCCTATACGGACGACGACATACGCGCCATCTACGCCGCCAAAGAGGCGCGCGATGACAGCAAACGCTTCGTCAAGGAAAACAACAAGAAAAATCTCGCCCAAGTATTCACCGACGTGCGCTACCCCCGCGCCAACAACGAACACTTCAGCGAAACTCTCGCAACGTTCATCAAAAAACAGCTGAAATACTAACTACAAACTACAAGATACGAACTACATTTAGAACAGTTGTAGCTCGTAATTCGTAGCTCGTAGTTCGTAGTTATTTAAGCGCCGCCTCGATCTGGTCGATATCGGCTTTGAGGGCGCGATCGAAATCGAGACGTTCCTCAATGGTCGTGATGGCGTAATACACCGTAGCGTGGGTACGACCAAGTTTGCGACCGATAGCAGTGAGGGGCATATCGGTATGTTTCTTCGACAGATACATCACAACCTGACGCGCATCGGAAATCTCGCGTTTGCGCGATTTGGTAAACAGCACATCGGGCTCGAGACCATAGAAAGCGCTGACCTCGCGAGCAATAATCTCGAAGTTAATCTTACGGTGGTTTATCTTGATGGCATTCTGCACAACCACACGGGCGAGATCGAGCGAAATGGGTTTGTTAAGGATCGTAGCATGTGCCACAAGCGAAACCATAACACCTTCGAGTTCGCGGATACTCTCCGTAACATTTTCGGCGATATAATCGACAATCTCGCCGGCGAGCTCGATACCGTCCTGCTGTGCCTTGAGCGCCAACACATCACGACGCAGCTCAACATCCGGCTTATCAAGAGCAACCGACATGCCACACTTGAAGCGACCGAGCAGACGTTCCTCGAAACCCTCCATCTCGGCCGGCGAGCGGTCGCTCGACATGATAATTCGTCGATTATTGAGGTAGAGATGATTAAAGATGTGGTAGAAGGTATTCTGCGTAGAGTGCTTGCCACTAAAGTCTTGCACATCGTCAACGATTAGAGTATGAATACTCTGGTAGAAGTTGAAGAACTTGTTTGTCTCGCCTTGTGCAACAGCGGTAGTGTATTGCGACATAAACAGTCGTGCCGTAACGTACAGCACCCGGTTTTCGGGGCACTGTTCCTTGATGCCGACACCGATAGCCTGGATAAGATGAGTCTTACCTACACCGGTAGGACCAAATATAAAGAGAGGATTAAATTGAGTCCGCTCAGGATGATCGGCAATAGCTTCGGCTATCGAGACGGCAATACGGTTGGAGTCTGAGCGACAATAGTTTTCGAAAGTGTAGCGCGGATTCAGCTGCGGATCAATAGGCGCGGCCTTGCGAGCCGTGAACGGATCGGCAATCTGTTTATCGGGTCCGGGCTTGACTGCTTTGGACTCAGGTGTACTCTTTATCTCAACACCCGAGCGTTCCTCATCCTTAGCTATATTGAAGTTATAGAACAACTTAACGCCGGCGCCATAAACCTTCTTCACACCTGCGGCAACAACATTGATAAAATTCTGGTCGATGTATTCGGCAAAGAACGGCGAGGGAACGCGGATGTGCAGTTCGTTGTCAGAAAAGCGCAACGACACGACATCGCTAAACCATGTCGTGAACTGGGCGTCACCTATGTTGTCTTTAATAAATTGCAGGCACCGGGCCCACATTTCGGTGTGATTGTTTGGCATCAAAAATTTGGAAACTAATATTTTGCTTATAAAAGGCGCTACTTTTCAACGCAAATTTGAGAATAATTTTTCACATAAACAATAGCAAAAATATTTTGTCAATTCACCATTTCCGAAATACAACTGAAATTCAATAAGTTACCCGGTTGAAGAAAATATTTCTTAAACTATTTCTTTATTAGTTGGTGTCTATTGTTTACAATGCAAGGAGTTACACTCTTATACAATCATACCACGCACCACATCTTCCACCCATCCCCAATTCCGTGAAACGGTCATTAAAACAACGTTTGCCGAACGTGAAACACACCTGAATATTTTTTTCTTACCGGCACAAAAAATCCTCCCGACGGATAGCCGCCGGGAGTCAACATTGCCTAAACCGGCAATTCTATCTTCGAGTCGTGGATCACTATCTTATGATTGCGGTAGAGCGACCCGACAGCTTTCTTAAAATCCTTCTTCGAGCAATGAAATGCTTCCTTAATCTCCTCGGGTGTCGACTCATCGCTGACAGTCAGCGAACCGTCAGTCAGCTGTTTCAGAATACTGTCCGCAACCTTTTCGATTCGCCCTAATGTTCCCGGGGCGGTAAGTGTTAGGTCGATCTTGCCATCTGCTTCGCGAATATGCTTGACGTACGCCTCAACTTGCTGGCCGATGTCGAGCGGGTGATATAGCTCGCTTGAGTATATCATCCCGCGGTGAAGGTTGTCAACAATGACCTGATAGCCAATTTCGGTATGACCGATAACAAGAGCCTCAACTTTCTGACCTTTTGAATAATCAGGTAATACGTTGCCCAGGAACTTCTCTATTTTGGCCGAAGCTACTACTCTGCCGGTAGTTTGATCCAGATAAATATATACAAGGTAAATACCTCCGGGAAACATCTTTACCTTCTGTTCCTTAAAGGGAACCAATAAGTTTTTCTGCAACCCCCAATCGAGGAATGCTCCAACCCGATTGACCTGCACGGTCTGCAGGAAAGCAAACTCGCCGACAGTTGCATACGGGCTTTCGGTCGTTGCCACAGGGCGATCCTCCGAGTCTGTATATACGAATACGCGCACCTTGTCGCCCGGCTTCATGCTCGGTTCGAGATAACGTTTGGGCAGCAAGACTTCCTTGCTGTCATTACCGTCCGCAGAGGACAAATACGCCCCGAAATCCACGAGACGCTCTATGCGCAGAGTATTATAGTCACCAATTTTTATCATAATGCTATGAATTTTTGGACAAATCGTTTGGGCATAACGATTACAAATAGTAATTTTGCTGATTATAAAACGCTTCGAGCGCCTAAAAAGTTCGGCCACCGGGCCACCTCAACCGCAACGGAACATGAACAAAGACATAATAACACATTATTTCCCAAATCTTTCGGAACGGCAGATCGATCAGTTCAATGCCCTTGGCGAACTGTACTCCGACTGGAACAGTAAAATAAACGTAATCTCGCGCAAGGACATCGACAACCTCTATGAACGACACGTCCTCCACTCCCTTGCCATAGCCCGCTTTCTTGACTGCGTCGAGCCGGGAACAAAGTTTGTCGACGTCGGCACGGGAGGCGGTTTCCCCGCAATACCCCTGGCCATCATGTACCCCGACTGCACTTTCCACCTGGTGGATCGCATCGCCAAGAAGTTGCGCGTAGCCGAGGAGGTTGGCAAAGCCATCGGACTCCAAAATATCACAATCCAACATGGTGACATGGGCGAGTGCCACGATAGATACGACTATGCTGTGAGCCGTGCAGTGATGCGTCTCGATGCGTTGGTACGCCTTGTGCGCCACAACATATCGCCAGAGTGTCGCAATCAGCATCCCAACGGCCTGATATGTCTCAAAGGCGGCGACCTTGCCGAGGAGTCGCAGGGAGTCAACTATCCCATCGTCGAAATTCCGATAAACGAGTATTTCAACGAAGACTTTTTCGACACAAAGTCAGTAATATATGTGCCCATGGCAACCAAAAAGGGCCGTTAGGCGTTTGTTTTATATATACTAATAAGAAAACGCTATATTTATGCTTCAGATACATCAGTTCGTCTTCAACAACTTTGGTGAAAACACATATCTCGCTGTCGACAAGGCAACCAACGAAGCTGCCATCATTGACCCAGGTATGTTGTACGACGAGGAGAAAGCCGCCATCGACAAATACATTGTCGAACACGGCATAAAGCTGACCCAAGTCATACTGACTCACGCACATCTCGACCACTGTTTTGGGGCCGACTTTATCAAGACCAAATACGGTGTTCCTGTCAAGGCTCACGAGGCCGACTCACCCCTCGCTGCCGCTCTTGCCGGCCAGGGTGCTCGGTTCGGAATGGGCAATGTGCTCAAGAACGGACTCGAATTTGACGTCAAGCTTAAGGACGGCGATGTAATAAACATTGGCGAGAGCCGACTCGAGGTTATCCACGTACCGGGTCACAGTCCCGGTGGCATAGCGCTCTACGACAAAGCTGACAACGTGGCCTTTGTCGGCGACTCCATCTTTGCCGGCTCGATAGGTCGTACCGACCTCGAAGGCGGCGATATGGCAACCCTTGTGGGTGCCCTAAAAAACCGTATCCTCACCCTCCCGGACAATACCTACCTGCTGCCTGGACACGGCGAGGTAACAACCGTCAAGGACGAACGTGCTCGCAACCCCTATCTGCGTTAGTCCTGCTTTTTTCATCTCACAATTACTCATCACATTACATCATACCCCATGAAAGAACAAAAGACCCTTAACGGCTACTTGCGACAGGCCATTGTCGACAACTGGAATACCGAAGCGCTCACTAATTTCCGCGCCGAGACCTATCTATATCGCGACATTGCCCGCAAGATCGCCAAGATACATATCATGATGGAGGCCGCGCACATCAAGAAAGGCGACAAGATTGCCTTGTGCGGTAAGAATAGTGCCGAGTGGGTCATCGCGTTCCTTTCGGTAGTGTCGTATGGTGCTGTCGCCGTACCGATACTCAGCGATTTCACACCCGACACACTGCACCACCTTTTCAACCACTCGGATGCAAAGGTGGTATTCGTCGACGAGCCAATCTGGCATCGTCTCGACGAGAAACAGATGCCCGACCTGCATGCCGCTGTCCGTATCGAGGACTTCGCATTGCTGATGTGCCGCGACCCGGAGGTGACCCGCGCCCGTCATCATCTCAACGAGATGTTCGGCAAGCGATATCCGGAACGTTTCACTCCGAATGACCTCAAGTTTGCCGAGGTATCAGCCGACGATGTAGTGCTCATCAACTACACGGCCGGCTCGACTGGTTTCTCGAAAGGCGTCATGCTGACCGAGCGCGCCCTGTGGTCCAACATCCAGTTCACCATCGACGGTCTGTCGTTCCTCAAGCCGGGCGACAACATGCTCAGCCTGCTGCCCTTGGCGCACATGTACGGTTTGATGGTCGAGGTGCTCCATCCCCTTGTCAAGGGTTGCCATGTTTACCTGCTCAACCGCACCCCGTCGCCGAAGATTCTCCTGGACGCATTTGGCGTGGTTCGTCCCAAGCTGATAGTGGCTGTTCCACTCGTGCTCGAAAAGATTATCAAGACGCGCGTCTTCCCCAAGTTGCGCAAGCCGTTGATGAATTTCCTGCTCCACCTGCCAATTATCCGCGACAAGGTGCTTGCTAAAGTCCGCGCATCCCTTATCGAAGCTTTCGGCGGCCAACTCATCGAGATGATTATCGGTGGCGCAGGTCTTGCCAAGGATGTCGAGGACTTCCTGCGCTCGATCCACTTCCCCGTCACTGTCGGTTATGGTATGACCGAATGTGGCCCGCTCATTTCGTATTGCCCGTCGGACAAGCAACGTCCTGCCAGTTGTGGTCGCGTGGTCGACCGCATGCAGATTCGTGTCGACAGTCCCGACCCCGCCAACCGTCCCGGTGTGCTGTGGGTCAAGGGCGACAATGTCATGAAAGGATATTACAAGAACGACGACGCAACTGCCGAGGTCATGGACAACGGCTGGATGAACACAGGCGATATTTGTCAGGTGGATGCCGACGGGTTCATCTATATCCGTGGACGCAACAAGAACATGATTCTCGGGCCTTCCGGTCAGAACATCTATCCCGAGGAGATTGAGGCCGTGCTCAACGACAATCCGCTTGTAGCCGAAAGTCTTGTGGTGGACAACGGTGGCAAACTCGAAGCTCTCATTCACCCCGACTATGATACGGCAAAGGCTGAGGGACTCAACGACGACGAGTCGCTCCGGTCGGCTCTCGAGACCGTAGTAGCCGAAGCAAACAAGAACCTTCCCGGCTACTCGAAACTGTCGTCGCTCCAGGTATACACCAACGAGTTTGAGAAGACGCCAAAACGGTCTATCAAGCGTTACCTATATCAACCGGGCAACTAAGAATTTGTGTAATCCAAAAAAAATTCGGATATTTGCACAATATTATTATTAAACCACTCACATATTCTGCAAAATGGAGTTTACTGCCCGTATGATAGCCGACCTGATCGGCGGAACTGTCGAGGGTGACGAAAACGTTGCTGTGAATACTTTTGCCAAGATCGAAGAGGGCCGACCTGGCTCACTGTCGTTCCTGGCAAATCCCAAATATACTCATTATCTGTACGACACCGCTTCGTCGGCTGTGCTCGTAGCTAATGACTTTGTTGCCGAACAACCGGTGACAACAACCTTAATCCGCGTAGCAGATCCGTATGCAGCTCTGTCGGAGCTGATGACCATTGCCAATAATGTGATTAACCCTCAACCTGTCGGTATAGAGCAGCCTGTCTTTATCGCCGAAGGTGTTGAGGTCCCCGAAGATGCATATATCGGGGCTTTCGCTTATATTGGTAAGGGCGTACGCCTCGGCAAGGGTGTCAAGATATACCCTCAGGCTTACATAGGCCATGACGCTTCGGTTGGCGACGGCACGATAGTATATCCCGGTGCGAAGATCTATCATAACGTCCACATTGGCCGCAACTGCATCATTCATGCAGGAGTGGTAATCGGTGCTGACGGATTTGGATTTGCCCCGCTGCCCGACGGGACGTATCATAAGATTCCACAGTTGGGTAACGTCGAGATTGCCGACAATGTCGAGATTGGCGCAAACACAACCATAGACCGTGCGACCATGGGAAGCACCCGTGTTGGCGACGGCACAAAGCTTGACAACCTTATTCAGATAGCGCACAACGCCACAATCGGGCGTAATACCGTCATGGCCGCCCAGGTTGGCGTTGCCGGCTCCGCGCACATCGGTGACCATTGCATGTTTGCAGGGCAGGTTGGCGTGGCAGGCCATATCAAGGTTGGCGACCGCGTTACCGTCGGCGCTCAGTCGGGCATACCCAACAATGTCGCGCCCGACAGTCGCGTCATGGGCTACCCCGCAGTCCCCGGGGGTACGTTCGCTCGGCAGACAGCGCTGTTGCGAAGACTTCCCGACCTGTTCGACCGTGTGGCCGACCTCGAGAAGAAACACACCGATGCTTCCCATCATTAACTACTTAGAATCAACAACCAATCAAACATACACTCCATCCCCACAATGAAACAGCTGACTCTTAAAGATACATTTACTATCGAAGGTAACGGTCTTCATACCGGCCTGCCCATCAAAGCCACGATCTGCCCCGCTCCGGATAATCACGGTTACAAATTCCAGCGTATAGACCTCGAAGACAAACCCGTCATCGATGCCGTGGCCGAAAATGTCATCGATACCAACCGTGGTACCGTTATCGGAAAAGGCGATGTCACTGTCAGCACAATCGAACATTGCATGGCCGCCCTCTACGCAGCCGGCATCGATAATGTACTCGTTATGGTGGATGGTCCCGAAATGCCCATACTCGACGGTAGCGCAGCCCGTTACGCCGAAGCTATCGCTCAGACCGGCGTCGAAGAACAGAAAGCCGAAAAGGAATACCTTATAATAAAGAACAAGATCGAAGTTGTCGACGAAGAGACCGGCTCGAAGATCATCGTCCTCCCCGACGAAGAATTCACTATCGACGTCAAGATCAATTACGACAGCCCCGTGCTCCACAACCAGTACGCTACCCTCGAACATCTGGCCGACTTCAACACTGAAATAGCCGGCTCGCGAACATTCGTTTTCGTGCGCGAAATCGAGGACCTCATCAAGGCTAACCTCATTAAGGGCGGCGACCTCGAAAACGCTATCGTCATCTACGACAGTCCCATGAGTCAAGAACACCTCGACCACCTGGCCGACCTGATGGGCGCCCCCCACAAGCACGTCAGCGAGTTCGGGTTTATCAATGAGACACCTTTGTCACACGAAAACGAGCCTGCACGCCACAAGCTGCTCGACGTTATCGGCGACATCGCCCTCATCGGCGCACCCCTCAAGGGCCGCGTCATCGCCACACGCCCCGGTCACACCATTAACTCCAAACTCGCCAAGGCTCTGCGCCGCGACGTGAAGCGCATGGACGTCATCGCGCCCGTCTACAACCCCAACCTCGAGCCCGTGATGGATAACAACGCCATCCGTCGCTCACTACCTCACCGCTACCCCTTCCTCCTCATCGACAAGATCATCGACCGTGGCGAGCAGTATATCGTCGGCGTCAAGAACGTCACCACCAACGAGCCCTTCTTCATGGGGCATTTCCCCCAGGAACCCGTAATGCCCGGCGTACTCCTCGTTGAGGCTATGGCTCAGACGGGTGGTCTGCTCGTACTCAGCACCGTCGAGGATCCCGAACGCTACTCGACATACTTCATGAAGATAGACAATGTCAAGTTCCGCCAGAAGGTCGTTCCGGGCGATACTCTCATCTTCCACGTATCATTCCTTACCGAATTACGTCGCGGCTGCGCAATGATGAAAGGCCGCGCCTTCGTGGGCGAAAAACTCGTTTGTGAATGCGAGTTCATGGCCCAGATTGTCAAAAACAAATAATTATGCAAGTTTCCGATTTCGTTCATATCCATCCCGAAGCCAAAATAGGCAAAGACGTCCTTATCGGACCCTTCGTAACTATCGACAAGAACGTCGAAATTGGCGATGGGTGCAAGATAGGCTCCAATGTCACCATTCTCGAAGGTGCCCGCATCGGCAATAACGTCACAATCTTCCCCGGTGCAGTCATCAGCGCTATCCCTCAGGACCTCAAGTTCAGAGGCGAGGAGACTACCGCGGTGATAGGAGACAATACCGTTATTCGCGAATGCGTGACCGTCAATCGCGGCACCGCAGCCAAGGGGACGACACGTGTCGGCAGCAACTGCCTCATCATGGCATACTGCCACGTAGCCCACGACTGCCATGTTCACGACCATGTCATCCTGTCCAATGCTACTCAATTGGCCGGCGAAGTCGAAGTAGACGACTACGCTATAGTAGGCGGAGGCACACTTGTCCATCAGTTCTGCCATCTGGGTGCTCATGTCATGATTCAAGGCGGCGCGCTCATCAACAAGGACGTGCCCCCGTTCGTCAAGGCTGCCCGCGAACCCATTTGCTACACCGGTGTCAACTCCGTAGGTCTGCGCCGACGAGAGTTCAGCGTTGAGAAAATCCGCGAAATACAAGATATTTACCGTTATCTCTATCTCTCGGGGATGAACGTCAGCGATGCCGTACGAACTATCCGCGACAAGGTGCCGCAGACACCCGAACGCGACGAAATCCTTAACTTCGTCGAGGCAAGCACACGCGGCATCATCAAAGGATACGTATAATCACCGTCTACGGTGGCGGGGGACTCGTCGCGTGCCGACTACGAGAGCGGCACGAGGAAAGTCCGGGCAACACAGAGCACCGTACCGGGTAACACCCGGCAAGCCCGTTTCGGCAATTCCTGCCGGGACTCAGGCTTAGAGTAACATGACAGAAAACAACCGCCTCCCCCGCGGAGGTAAGGGTGAAAAGGTGGTGTAAGAGACCACCGGGCGGCAGGGTAACCTGTCGCGCCGCATGTCTTACGGGTTGCAAGGTCAAGTATACCGGCGTCATATAGGGCTGCTCGCCCGAGTGTCCTGCGACTACGCCGGAGGGTAGACTGCTCGAGCCCACGGGAAACCGTGCGCCAAGATAAATGACGAGACACGTCCGCGCTATTCCGCGGACCGGACATAACCCGGCTTATACCCCGCCACCGCTTATTTTTCCACCAAACACATACATTGTCATGGAAAACAACCACTCTTCAGATACTAACCTCGAATACCCCGGTGAATGGTGGACCATACCCACCGAAAGCGACAACGACCGATCCGACATAATATTCGTCACAGGCCGATGCGACATCGATAAGTTCCGCGCAAATCCCAAGTTCAATATCCGAGTCGACGTAACTTACAGCTACCAAGGCATCCACTCAGGCATGCCCGATGCAGCGACAGCCGATATGCTTAAGGAAGTCACTGACCGCCTCGTTGAGACATTCCGCCGCGACCCCGTGGCCGTACTCACAGGCATATATACAGGCGCCGGCGAGCGCAATTGGGTTTTCTACACCCTCAGCGTCAATATCTTCAACCGTAAGTTCAACGAAGCTCTCGCTGACCTCCCCACTCTACCTATCAGCATGACAGCCACCTCCGACCCTGATTGGCTCGAATACAACGAAATGCACTCCATCCTCACCGCCTGACCAAACAGAGCCATTCCGGAAAAGACTACGGCCTGTTGAATTTTTCTCAATTCAACAGGCCGTTGCCTTTATAGTTGCTCTATACTATATTACTCTTCGGGAGTAGGTTCTTCGTTGGGGATGACAATATAGGCAGTTTCTGCGGGTTGGAGTACACCGTTCAGATAAACAACAGTTTCATGCTTGGGCTCCTGGTTCACCCAGCCAAAACGATGGATAAGGCGGATGGTATATTTTTCGGATACTTTGGGAATCGACAGCTCAAATTCGATATCCTGGAACTCGTCACCGTCAAAAGCTCCGAACTTAAGACAATCGCTCTCAGGATCGCGATTCACTTCGTCATCAGCAAAGCTGTAAGAATCGAAGTAGTAAAGACCTCTGAACTCGTCTATCTGATCTTTAATATTGTTGGAGGCAGACCACGAAGCTGAGTAAGTCTTGCCTTTATATTCTGCTTTAATATCGCTGAGGTAGAGAGAACCCTCGACTTCGGGAACGAGCAAGTTTTGACCTTCCTCATTAAGAATCACGATACGCGCATTAACAGGATTGATGTCCCACTTGATATCATCATCCTTATCGCAGGACACAAGCGACAGGATGGGGACAACCAATAACAAAATACGAAAAAGATTCAATTTCTTCATAGAAACAAATTAATATAGTTGAAGTTAAGTATAAATTAAAAACGATAGGGTAAAACAAACGAGTTTGAATATGCAAAGTTAAAACAAATTTTGAAAAACAAAAAGAAATTATGATTATTTAAGACATCAAAATTCCCCATCCGGATCAATCGGGATATAAAGAAAGCGCCGGGAGCGGGGTGCTCTCGGCGCGGTAGAGGGGGCGGTTACCTACTTTTCCACTTTCGCAGTATCATCGGCGTAGCAAGGTTTAACTTCTCTGTTCGGAATGGGAAGAGGTGGAGCCCTTGCGCTATTGCCACCTTAGTATGTTCTTTTGGCCTGGCGTTTGCATTACGCTTTTGCTTTGTGCATTCTGCGTTCGCATTTCGCTTTTGCCGTTGGCCTTGGTCCGTCGCAGTGGACCGTCCTGTATGGGTCAAAACGAGTCGCCATATCGGAAGCGCTAACACGGTTCGCGCAATTTAGAATTTAGAATGGATAATGGAAAATTATCCTTTCTCACTTTTCTTTATTCTCAATTCTCAACTTTCAATTCTAAATTTTCATTTTTCAATTTCGACTTTGC
>CAZNGJ010000067.1:0-13913 GCA_964572615.1 uncultured Bacteroides sp. | reverse complement strand
TGTTTTACCACTGAGGATGCTCAGTTATAGTTTGTTTAGTCGGCGTACTTTCAGCACGCCATAAGTGGTATGTTCACTTTCCGGGCACGTCTCGCTTTGCTCGACGTACAGCGGTTACGAGGAAGTCGACGTCCTTCGGACGTCCTTCCCTAACCCTTTTTGTTACTTATCTTTCTTAAGAAAACAGCATTGGGTTGCGATGCTACAATTTGTTGAATAATAGGAGGATGCACCATGGCGTATCCCTACGGACTGGCTTTGGCTCAGTGCGTTCTGGGGCGATTGTGGGTGGGACCGGCGGATTGTGGAGGGAACTGTAGCCCGTAGTTAGTAGTTATTATCTTGGTAGGACGTTGACTTTGAGCTTGTTGTAGGCGCGTTCGGCTTTGGCGCGGGCTTCGTCGACGGTCTTATCTGTAGCCAGGATAACGCCCATACGGCGATGGCCTTTGATTTCGGGCTTGCCGAAGATGCGCATCTGTACACCAGGCTCAGCGAGTACTTCTTCCAGGTTTTCAAATTCGATCTTATCGGTATCGCCCTCAACTACTACGGCACGCGAAGCAGACGGACCGTAGAAGCGGATTTCTGGAATGGGCAGACCAAGCAATGCACGAGCGTGGAGCCCAAACTCGCTCAGGTCCTGGCTGATCATAGTTACCATGCCGGTGTCGTGGGGACGCGGAGAAACCTCGCTGAATATGACCTCGTCGCCCTTGATGAACAGTTCGACACCAAAGATGCCGTAGCCGCCGAGTGCCTCGGTGACTTTAGCGGCAATCTCCTGCGCCTTGGCGATGGCCGAGGGCGACATAGGCTGGGGTTGCCACGAGTAGCGGTAGTCACCGTCGATTTGGATGTGGCCAATGGGTTCACAGAACACTGTGCCCGAAACGGTGCGTACCGTGAGCAGTGTTATTTCGTAGTCAAAATCAACAAAACCTTCGACTATGACTCGACCGGCACCGGCGCGACCGCCTTCCTGGGCTATCTGCCATGCTTTTTCGATGTCTTCGGCTGTTTTGACAACCGACTGACCGTGGCCCGACGAAGACATGATGGGCTTGACAACGCAAGGGATGCCAACGGCCTCGATGGCGGCCTTGAATTCGTCGTAATTGTCTGCAAAACGGTAATTGGAGGTCTTGATACCAAGCTTCTCGGCTGCCAAACGGCGTATTCCCTCGCGGTTCATGGTCAGCCACGCCGCTGTAGCAGTGGGAGTGACGTTGTAACCTTCCTTTTCGAGTTCGACAAGCACCGGTGTTGCGATAGCTTCGACTTCGGGGATGATATGGTCGGGTTTTTCAAGTTCGATAATGCGGCGTAATTCCTTGCCGTCCAGCATATTGAACACATGCGAGCGGTGAGCAACCTGCATGGCGGGAGCATTAGCATATTTGTCACAGGCAACTACCTCAACGCCATAGCGTTGCAGTTCGAGTGCCACTTCCTTACCGAGTTCGCCACTGCCGAGCAGGAGCGCTTTGCGTCCCACGGGGGTCATTACCGAGCCTATTTTTGTCATTGGTCTTTTATGATTGGGGTTAGTGAATGGTGCTACAAAGTTACGAATTATTCTCGGGATGCGCAACTCGCGTTTTGCTGTTAATCAAAAAATAACTAACTTTACACAACCAAATCATTTCATATTCACCGGCCATCAGGCCGAACCATATATGGCACCACTGTTACAGATAGAAAACCTCACCAAAAGTTATGGCGACCGGTTGTTGTTTGCCGATGTCACGTTTGGCGTCAACGAAGGCGACAAGATAGGCCTTATTGCCAAAAACGGCATGGGTAAATCCACACTGCTCAAGATAATATCCGGCGATGAAGATCACGATTCGGGTTCGGTGACATTCCGCAACGATGTCCGCACGGCCATCCTCGAACAGTCGCCGCGCTTTGACCCCGACAGCACTCCCCGGCAGTTTGTCGAGGAGTTTTCGACCGACCCGGAGGTGCGCAACAACCTTGAGCGACTCATAACGCAGGTTGGCGACGGTCTCGACATGGACGGTCAGTTTGGCAAGATGTCCGGTGGTCAGTGCAAGCGTGTAGCATTGGCTGCTGCCATTGCCGGTAATCCCGACCTGCTGATACTCGACGAGCCGACTAACCATCTGGACATACGCACCATCGAATGGCTCGAAAATTACCTGTCGCGCTCGCGTATGACACTGCTGATGGTGACCCACGATCGCTACTTCCTCGACCGTGTATGCAACCGCATCATCGAAATAGACCGCGAGCAGATATATACCTACCCGGGTAATTACCGCAAGTATCTCGAGCAGCGCGAACACCGCATCCAGGTGATGGGTGCCGAATTGGCCAAGGTGAAAAATCTGCTGCGCAAAGAGCAAGACTGGATGAGTCGCCAACCGCAGGCACGAGCCGGCAAAGCCCGCTATCGTATAAACCAATTTTACGACCTTAAGGATCGTAGCAAGGTAAATCTGACTGAAAAGAGCGTGGCCCTCAACTCGACATCCACCTATATAGGCAACAAGATTTTCCATGCTGAGGGCGTGACTAAGAGTTTTGGGGATAAATGCGTTCTTCGAGATTTTACCTACGATTTTGCAAGATTCGAGAAGATCGGTATCGTTGGCGAAAACGGTGTCGGCAAATCGACCTTTGTCAAGATGTTGCAAGGACTCGTAAAGCCTGATTCGGGTTATTTCGATGTTGGCGAGACCGTTTCATTTGGTTACTACAGTCAGGACAGGGCAGTTTTTCCACAGGATAAGAAAGTAATAGATGTTGTCACAGACATTGCCGAGGATATCGACCTTGGCGGGCACCGCGTGTCGCCACTCCAATACCTGCAACACTTCCTGTTCAGTGCCAAAGATCAGCAGAAGTACATACACACCTTGAGCGGAGGCGAACTTTCGCGACTGTATCTTGCCACGGTATTGATGCGACGTCCAAACTTCCTCATCCTCGACGAGCCCACAAACGACCTTGACATCGTGACACTGGGTATCCTCGAAGAGTACCTTGCCGACTATAAAGGTTGCGCTATCATAATAAGTCACGACCGCTATTTCCTGGATAACATCGTTGACCATTTGTTCGTTATGGAAGGTGACGGGGTTGTAAGGGATTTCCCCGGCAACTACACCGAATATCGAGCTTTCCGGGCAGAACAGGATGACAAACCGGCCGCAGTAAAGGCTGTCACTGCTAAAGAAAAGCCGCGAACCGAACGTCCCGAGAGGATGACATTTAAGGAGCGCAAGGAGTTTGAGGCGCTCTCGGTGGAGATTGAAACCCTAACCGCCGAACGCGATGCCCTTGAGGCGATGTTCAACAGCGGCGAAACGATAGACGATGTAGCCACTAAGGCCGCCCGTTACGAAGAACTGCGGACTATCCTTGACGAAAAAGAGATGCGGTGGCTCGAATTGTCAGAGAAGTCGTAAACAGAATAGATAAACCATTTTAACCTATCATATCACGTGAAAGCATTAAAATACATACGAATCGCGATAGCCGTTGTATCCGTTTTGGCATTGACCTTCCTTTTTGTCGATGCCACAGGGTGGGCCCCGGCACACCTTGATTTTATGGCGCGTATCCAGTTGGTGCCGGCGCTGTTGGCGCTTAATTTCGTCGCCATAGCCATACTACTTGTCATGACGCTCGTTTTCGGCCGTTTGTACTGTTCGGTTATTTGTCCGTTAGGTATCTTCCAGGATGTGCTGGCTTGGGCGCGCAAGGTCTTTGCCGGCAAACGTAAGCGCAAGGTCGGAGTGTATAAATACCACAAGGCTCACAGCAAAGCCCGCATAATTGTTTTGGCATGTTTTGTAGCCGTTATATTACTCGGGGCGCTTAACCTGATGGCTGTTTCCCTCGGCGCCATCATCGAGCCTTACAGCGCGTTCGGGCGTATGGTTACTGCCTTCGTCTCACCAGTGTACGACACATATTATAATAATATGGCCGAAGCTTCGGCAGCTGCCGGTGAGTACGAGTACGACTTTATCCAACGTAGTGTGCCTTTGGTTCTGATGATAATAGCCGGCGTGACCTTCCTCGTCGTCGGTTTCTGCGCCGTCAAGGCCGGTCGCGCATACTGCAATACCATTTGCCCTGTCGGTACTGTGTTGGGTTACCTGTCTAAGTTCTCATGGCTCAAGCCACGTATAGATCTTGACAAGTGCAACCGTTGCGGCAGCTGTCAGCGTCACTGCAAGGCTCAGTGTATCGACTCTAAAAACCATGTGATTGAATATACGCACTGCGTGGATTGTTTTGACTGCATCAATGTGTGCAATCAGAATGCCATTTCATACCGACCGGCAAAGCCGAGCGACAAAACACCCGAACCAACGGCCACTGACAAAGGTCGCCGCAAGTTTGTCGCTTCGCTCGGTATACTGACCGGTGCTGTGGTTGCCAAAGCTGCCGAAGGTGTGACGGACAAGGTTACCGACGGTGGCCTGACTCCGCTCAAACAGCGTAAACCTACAGTCCGCAAGGTTCGCATAGTGCCTCCCGGTGCCATTTCGCAGGCACATATCAATGCGCACTGTGTAGGTTGTCAGCTATGCATCCAGGCGTGTCCCAACGGTTTGCTGACTATGTCGACCGACCTCGAAACACTGATGCAGCCGGTTCTGACATATACACCCGGCTATTGCCCGACTGAATGTACGCAGTGCTCAAACGTCTGTCCGGCGGGTGTGTTCAAACCCCTCGACGAGGTTATGAAGAGTTCGTGGAAGGTTGGCACGGCTGTAGTCGACTTTGCCGCTTGTCTGTCGGCCAACGGAACGGATTATTGCGGCAACTGTGCCCGTCATTGTCCTGTAGGAGCCATACAAATGGTTGAGGATGAGAATGGCGATGCCATGCCGATAGTCAACGAGAACATCTGTATCGGTTGTGGCGCGTGCGAAGCTCACTGCCCCGTCGGCACTGTTGCTTCGATGGAGGCCGACCAGCCTGCTATACATGTGGAGGGTGTAGCACCTCAACGTTTTATTTAACCATAATATGTGAGCTAAAATGACCAAAACTAATATATCAAGAAGATCTTTTCTCAAATACATGGGCCTCGGTGCAGCAGGTACTATAGCTTTGTCGGCCTGCGGGACCGATGATAAAGCTAAGGAAGGCAAGGGTGCCGACGATGCCCTTAAGTCTGTCGCTCCCGATGCAGAAGGCAAGATGACTTATCGTGTCAACCATAATACTGGCGACACGGTGTCCATCTTAGGATACGGATGTATGCGGCTGCCGACCAAGAGTGGCGAAAGTGCCCAGCGGTCGGACGACGAAATAGACCAGGAGAAGGTTAATGCTCAGGTTGATCACTGTCTAAAGCATGGATTGAATTACTTTGATACATCGCCCGCCTATTGTCGCGGTTTATCCGAGCAAACCATGGGTGTGGCACTATCGCGTCACCCCCGCGATTCGTATTTTATTGCTACCAAACTGTCCAACTTTAGTCCCTCGACATGGCCTCGCGAGAAGTCGATCGAGATGTTCGAAAACTCGTTGAAATATCTTAAGACGGACTATGTCGACTATCTGCTGCTTCATGCTATCGGTGGTACGAGCGACGGGCTGACGAGTATGGAGACGTACAAGGCCCGGTATGAGGACAACGGTATCCTTGACTGGCTGATAGAACAGAAAGCCGCCGGCCGTATTCGTAATCTTGGTTTTTCATATCACGGGGATGTAGCTATTTTCGACTATCTGCTCGAAAAGATGGACAAAGGCGAAGTGCATTGGGACTTCGTTCAGATTCAGCACAACTATGTCGACTGGGATTATGCGCCGGAAATAAATCCGCGCAATACCAAATCGTCTTACCTTTATAACGAGTTAGCCAAGCGTGACATTCCCGTTGTGGTAATGGAGCCGTTGCTCGGAGGCCGCTTGGCTGATGTCCCTGCTGCTGTTGCTGCCAAGATGAAGAAGCGCCGTCCCAACGACTCGGTGGCATCGTGGGCATTCCGTTTTGCCGGTTCGCAGCCCAAGATTCTTACCGTGTTGAGCGGCATGACCTACGACGAGCACATCAACGATAACCTCAAGACATATTCGCCTTTGCAGCCTGTGACACCCGATGAGGAAGCATTCCTGCAGGAGGCTGCCGCAAAGATAGTGTACAATGAGAGTGTGCCTTGCACGGGTTGCTCGTACTGTATGCCATGTCCATACGGAGTAGACATTCCAACGGTGTTCGACCACTACAACAAGTGTATCAACGATGACAATGTGCCTGTGTCGAGCCGAGACGAGAACTATGCCAAGGCTCGTCGCGTGTTCCTCGGTTCGTACGACCGTGCTGTCGATCCGGCGCGCAATGCTTCACGATGCATTGGTTGCAACCATTGCGTCAGCCATTGCCCGCAGGACATCGACATCCCCGAGCGTATGCACGAGATAGACGCATACGTACGCAAACTCAAAGCCGGCAAACTTGACAAAGCTTAAATTCCTATAAGATTACCCAAAAGAACGCGCCCTTGCAAGTGATGAAGCTTGCAAGGGCGCGCCGTTATGTGTACAGACTATTGTGATCAGTCGTCGAGTTTGCGCTGCTTTACGCTGTCCATACCGGCCTGGTCGTTGGTAACATAGTACAACTGTTCGAGCAGGTTGAGGGTGTTGTTGCGGTTGTTCTTGTCGTTTTCGTAAGCGATTTCGAGAACCTTGATGGCGTTTTCGTAGCGGGGTTTGAGTTCGTCGCGATAAACCTTCTGGAAGTCAGCTTCCGATGTAGCGTCAGCCAGTTTGCCGGCTTCGATGCTGAGTGCGCGACCATAGTAGTAGTTGGCCAGGCCGTTCTTGGGATCGAGTTCTACGGCCTTCTTATACAGTTCCATAGCCTTGGGTTCGTCGCCCTTACTTTCGTAGATGATGCCTTCGAGGGCGTAGTACTGACCATTGTTGGGGCTCTGTGCAATAGCGGCATCAAGATAACGGATGGCGTCGTCGTACTTCTCTGCTTTCAGGTAGTAGTTGATGAGGCTGTTGATGTACTGAGTGTCCTCGGCGCCGTAACGTTCGTTACCGGTGGTGGCAAAGTACTGGAGTGCTTCATCATCGTTTGCCTGGATGGCGGTGGCGAGACCGTACTGCCATGCAGTTTCCTTGTCGTAGCCTTTCTGAGTAGCTTTCATGAACGAACGGGCAGCCAGAGCATTGTCGCCATCCTGCCATGCGGCCAGACCGCTGTTGAGCAGGAAGTTGGCCACTACGCTGTCGGCAGCTGCCTTGATGCCAAAGCGGGCAGCGTCCTCGCTCAGGTCAACAAAGGTGTTCCAGGCGCGATAGGCGTTCTTGTAGTCTTTGGCATTGTAGAATGTTACACCGGCTGAGGTGAAGTCGTTGTAGTGACCTGCTACCTGGTTAAGGATGTCCTTGCTATATTTGGTCTTTACCTTGCCTTTGGCATCGGTAACTGTGTCGAGGGGAAGAGCCTTCATGAAGTTGTCATAACCGCCCATCAGAGCAGTAGCCATAATAAGGTCCTCGCCTTCTTTAAGGCGGCCTAACTGCTGGGGAACGATAAGGTCGTCGTACTGGTTAAAACCGGCCTTACCGGGGATGTAGTAGACGGCTGCGTCCTTTTCGGTTTCGGGGTTCGACATGGCGGGCAGGATCATCTGATAAACCTCGGTGTAAGGCTTTTTGGCCTTCATGGCCTTTTCAGCATCCTTTACCACAGTCTGCTGAGCGCTCATCGACAGGGCTGCCATAGCGCCGGCAAGAATTAAGAGTGACTTTTTCATTGTGGTTTGTATGAGTGATTTAAGTTGTTAGTAATCGTGAATTATTTGTGTTTAAGCCTCGTCGTCCTCAGCTTCGGGATCGTCGGAACCTTCGATGATGCTGTCGTCGATGTCCTCGAGTTCCTCCATCAGTTCGGATTCGGCCACTTCCTCGTCCTCGGCCAGCTCAGCGTCGAGTTCAGCGATTTCGGCAGCTTCGGCGGCTGCTTCAGCGGCAACGCTCTCCACTGCTTCCTCGGGGTCGGAGTCTACAACACAAACAGATGCAATCTCGTCATTGTTCTTTTCGACGTTGATTATTTTAACGCCCATAGTGGCGCGACCGCGGACCGGGATGTCGGCGACGCGGATACGGATGGTGATTCCGGACTTGTTGATGATGATAAGGTCGTTGTCGTCGCTGACGCTCTTGAAGGCCACGAGAGCACCGGTCTTCTCGGTGACGTTGATGGTCTTGACACCCTTCCCGCCGCGGTTGGTGACTCGGTAGCCCTCGAGTTCGTAGCTTTTGCCGATGCCCTTTTCGGACAGAGCCAGGATGGTGTTGGTGGCATCGGCAGGCATGGTGATAAGGCCGACAATCTCGTCGTCGGGACCATCGAGGGTCATGCCGCGGACACCGGTCGACACGCGACCCATGGCGCGAATCTTCGATTCGTGGAAGCGGATGGCGCGACCGTTACGGTTGGCCAGCAATACCTCGCTGTCGCCGTCGGTGAGGTCGACTCCGATGAGTTTGTCGTCATCACGAAGAACGATGGCTTTCTTACCCTTGGCGAGCACGCGAGCGTATTCGGCAAGGAGAGTCTTCTTGACAACACCGTTACGGGTGGCGAACACCAGATAGTGGCTGTTGATGTACTCGACATCGCCAAGGCCCTTGCATGAGATGAATGCGTTGACAGAGTCGCCTGCTTCGATGTTGAGCAGGTTCTGGAGGGCACGGCCCTTGGTGTTGCGTGCGCCTTCGGGGAGTTCGTACACCTTCATCTTGTACACCAAGCCCTTCTGAGTGAAGAACAACATGGTCGAGTGCATCGATGCCATGTAAACGTGTTCGATAAAGTCTTCCTCGCGGGTATTGCTGCCTTTGGCACCTACGCCGCCGCGGTTTTGGGCGCGGAATTCCGACAGGGGAGTGCGCTTGATATACCCAAGGTGCGAGATGGTGATAACCATATCGTCGTCGGCGTAGAAATCTTCGGCGTTGAAGTCGCCGGCGGTGTAATCAATTACAGTCTTTCGTTCATCGCCAAACTTATCGCGAACCTCGATGAGTTCGCTCTTGATGAGTTCGCGGCACACATGGTCGTCCGACAGAATGAGATTCAGTTCGGCCACATAGTCCTCGAGTTTCTTGTAGTCCTCCTCGAGTTTGGCCTGTTCCAGACCGGTAAGAGCGCGCAGACGCATCTCGACAATAGCTGTAGCCTGAGCTTCGGTGAGCGAGAAGCGTTCCATGAGGCGACTCTTGGCCTCGTCGACATTGGCTGACGAACGGATGATGGCAATCACCTCGTCGATATTCTTGGAGGCGATGATGAGTCCTTCCAAGATGTGGAGACGTTCCTTGGCTTTGACAAGACGATACTTTGTGCGACGGATTACTACGTCATGACGGTGGTCGATGAATGCTTCGAGCAGTTGCTTGAGGTTGAGTGTGTAAGGGCGACCGTGCAACAGGGCGACGTTGTTGATGCTGAACGATGCCTGCATCTGCGACAGCTTGTACAGCTTGTTGAGCACGACATTGGCGTTAGCATCCTGCTTGAGTTTGATGACGATACGCATACCCTCGAAGTCGGTTTCGTCGTTGATGTCGGCGATACCGTCGATTTTCTTCTCGGTGACAAGCTCGGCTATATATTTAATGAGTTCGGCTTTGTTGACGCCGTAGGGAATCTCCTTGACGATGATGGTCTCGTGGTTGCCTTCGTTCTCGATTTCGGCCTTGGCACGGATGATGACACGGCCACGACCGGTTTCGTAAGCCGCCTTCACGCCATTGTAGCCGTAGATGGTACCGCCGGTGGGGAAGTCGGGTGCCGGAATGAAGTGCATCAGCTCGGGGATGGTAATGTCGGGATTGTCGATAAGGGCAACACAGGCGTTGATCGACTCGGTGAGGTTGTGAGGGGGCATATTGGTAGCCATACCCACGGCGATACCGGCAGCACCGTTGACGAGCAGGTTGGGGATGCGGGTGGGCAATACGACCGGCTCCTTGCGGGTGTTGTCGTAAGTAGGCTGGAAGTCGACGGTATCGTCATTGATATCGCTAAGCATCTCCTCACCGATCTTGGACAGACGGACCTCGGTATAACGCATGGCAGCGGGCGAGGCCCCGTCGATCGAGCCGAAGTTACCGTGGCCGTCAACGAGAGTGTAACGCAAGTTCCAGTCCTGGGCCAGGCGCACAACGGTTCCGTAGATGGACGAGTCGCCGTGGGGGTGATATTTACCCATGACTTCGCCGACGCAGCTGGCCGATTTCTTATGAGGCTTGTCGCTGTTGTTACCCATGACATCCATGCCAAAGAGCACGCGGCGTTGCACGGGTTTCATACCGTCGCGGGCATCGGGTAGGGCACGCGATACGATGACAGACATCGAGTAGTCGATGTAAGCTGTCCGCATCTCGTTTTCTATATCGATTTTTACTATGCGGTCTTCTGTTTCCTGCATGTTAAAACAGTGTAAATTAATTATTTACGGTTAGTAGGTTGGTTAAAAACATCTAAAATCGGCCGGTTAGGCCGGAATTATCACACAAAGATACAAATTTTTTCGAGAAAAATGACTATCTTTGTTATACGAACGGCAAATTTTAGTGTTTTTAATACTGTAAAATGTGCACCTATAGTGCCGGCTGCGCATCAACACACATAATTTTATAAATTGGCACGGAAATTGCTATAAACTAAACAGCGGTCCCGTTCATTATTATTGATGGCGACTGCTCTAATAACCACGTAAACTGTTATCTTATTTAGAACCAATAATATAATGATACAAGAACTCCCTCCTGAAATTGCAACTCTGCTTAACGAAAGCGCTGTACTGGCCCGAAATCATTACAGCAATGTTCTTAAACCGGAGTTTCTTCTTCTGGCAATGTATAAGTTGCGCGACTCCGGTTACGATCTTCTCAGCAAGGTTGTAGCACCTGAGGACCTGGATGTCATGTTCGGCGATATAGACACCGAGCTGTATTCGGATCCGATGACCGATGCCGAGCTTGACGGTATGACAATGCGCGTTGATCCTCTGACCAACCGCCTTATCAAACTCAGCATCCTCGAATCGCGTCTTACCAAAAGCAATGAGGTTGGCTCGAAGCATGTTCTTCTGGCCTTCCTGCGAACACATGACTTAAACGAAACATTCTCTATGAATAAAATGCGAGAATACGGTGTTAATTACAAGACCGTTATAAAAGAAACACGTCCTGAGGCGGCATTGAGCGAACCCGAGGAGGAAGCCGATGATCAGCCTCGCCGAGACAACACCGGCGGACAGGCTCAGCGTCCGTCGGCAAAGCGTCGTGCGACCTCCGGCAAGGATACACCCATGCTCGATAAATTCAGCCATGACATGACGGCTGCCGCCGCCGAGGGTCGACTCGATCCTGTCGTTGGCCGTGAAGTCGAGATTGAGCGTCTGGCTCAGATTCTCAGCCGCCGTAAGAAGAACAACCCCGTGCTTATCGGCGAACCCGGTGTCGGCAAATCGGCTATCGTCGAGGGTTTGGCACTGCGCATTGTCAAGCGTAAAGTATCGCGCGTGTTGTTCAACAAGCGTGTCGTGTCGCTCGATTTGGCTTCGCTTATTGCAGGTACCAAGTATCGGGGCGAGTTTGAGGAACGCATCAAGGCTATCCTCAACGAACTGACGAAGAACCCTGACATCATACTGTTTATCGACGAGATACACACTATTGTCGGTGCAGGTAATCCCCAGGGCTCGATGGATGCTGCCAATTTGCTCAAACCCGCTCTTGCACGCGGCGAGATGCAGTGTATAGGTGCCACTACTCTCGACGAGTATCGTAAGAATATCGAGAAGGACGGTGCACTCGAGCGTCGTTTCCAGAAAGTTATGGTCGAGCCTACCGGTCCCGAGGAAACACTCATTATCCTTAATAATATCAAGGATAAGTATGAAGCGCATCATAATGTGACTTATACCGATGATGCACTCGAAGCTTGCGTGAAATTGACTGATCGCTATGTCACCGACCGCAACTTCCCCGACAAGGCTATCGATGCTATGGACGAGGCCGGTTCGCGTGTACACATATCTAATATTGTTGTTCCCGAGAATATCGAGAAACTCGAAAAAGAAATCGAAGATGCCACCGCGATGAAACTTGAGGCTGCACGCGCTCAGGATTTCGAGCGCGCCGCTCTGTGGCGCGACCGTGCGCAGACCCTCACTGACGAACTTGACAAGGCCAAGAAGCAGTGGGAGTCGCAGCTTGAGGACGAGCGCGAGACTGTCGATGCCGAAAATGTTGCCGAGGTTGTCGCCATGATGACCGGAGTTCCCGTTCAGCGTGTCGCTCAGGCCGAAGGCAAGCGTCTGCTTGAAATGGGCCCCGTGCTCAAAAGCGCAATTATCGGTCAGGACAATGCTATCGACAAGATTGTCAAGGCCATCCAGCGCAACCGTATCGGACTTAAAGATCCCAACAAGCCTATCGGCACATTCATGTTCTTAGGTCCCACCGGCGTCGGTAAGACTCACCTTGCCAAGAAGTTGGCCGAATATCTGTTTGACAGCGCCGACACGCTGATTCGCATCGATATGAGCGAATACATGGAGAAATTCACCGTGTCGCGTCTCGTCGGCGCGCCTCCCGGATATGTGGGTTATGAGGAAGGCGGTCAGCTGACAGAGAAGGTGCGTCGTCACCCGTATTCCATCGTGCTGCTTGACGAGATAGAGAAGGCACACCCCGATGTGTTCAATCTGCTGCTGCAGGTGATGGACGAAGGTCGTCTGACCGATAGCCTTGGCCGTCGCATTGACTTCAAGAACACCATTATCATCATGACCTCGAATATCGGTGTGCGTCAGCTGCGCGATTTCGGTTCGGGCGTCGGCTTCGCTACCCGCAGCGGGGCGGCCGATGTCGACAAGGAGAAGGCTCGCGGTGTGCTCCAGAAGGCTCTCAACAAGGCTTTTGCGCCTGAGTTCCTGAATCGCGTGGACGACATCATAATGTTCGACAACCTCGACAAGGAAGCTATCTTCAAGATTATCGATGTCGAACTGGCCGGATTCTTCAAGCGTGTCGAATCGCTTGGTTACCAACTCACATTGACCGACGGTGCCAAGGATTTCGTGGCCGAGAAGGGTTACGACAGCCAGTTTGGTGCACGTCCTCTCAAGCGTGCCATCCAGAAGTACCTTGAGGACGAATTGGCCGAACTGATTATCAGCGCCGACGTACAACCCGGTGACAAGATTGTTATTGACTACGACAAGGAGTCGGACAAGATAGTCAGCCGCGCCGAGAAATAAGAACACTAACTAATTAAAACACTTAATACTATGCAAAAAGGACAGATCGGGGTAACGACCGACAATATCTTCCCCGTCATCAAAAAGTTTCTTTACAGCGACAATGAAATATTCCTGCGCGAACTGGTGAGTAACGCCGTCGACGCAACCCAAAAACTGAAAACCCTATCGTCGTTCGGCGAGTTCAAGGGCGAATTGGGCGAGATGGACGTGCGCGTCACCATTGACAAGGAAGCCGGCACACTCACTGTTTCCGACCGTGGCATCGGTATGACTGCCGAAGACATTGATAAGTATATTAACCAGATAGCATTCTCGGGTGCCGAGGAGTTTCTTGAGAAGTATAAGGACAATGCTAACTCCATCATCGGTCATTTCGGCCTGGGTTTCTACTCGGCCTTTATGGTGTCGAAGAAGGTTGAGATCCGTTCTCTCTCATATAAGGAAGGTGCCGAAGCAGTCAAGTGGACCTGCGACGGTTCGCCTGAGTACACCATGGAACCCACCGACAAGACAACTCGTGGTACCGACATCGTACTTTACATCGACGACGAGAACAAGGAGTTCCTCGAGCAGGCTCGTATCGATACTCTTCTCAAGAAGTATTGCCGCTTC
>CAZNGJ010000066.1:0-13946 GCA_964572615.1 uncultured Bacteroides sp. | reverse complement strand
CGACTACCCCACCTCGCTCCGCTACTTCCAGGACGCCCTCGACGCCGTCCCCGACGACCGCGACAACCTACTGCTGCGCGGAGCTATCGCCAGCCAGACAGGACGCTTACTCAATACCCTCCGCCTCTATGACAGCGCCATCCCCTATCTAAAAGATGCCCTGCGCATCGATTACATGCTCCGTGACACTTTTGATATCGTTTACGATAACTTACTTATCGGAGACGTATATATAAAAAATGATTTTGTTGACTCTGCCGTAAACTATATCAACAGTGCTTATGAATTAGCGGTAAGCCTTCCTAAAGTTCATCTTGCGAATGTGGAAGTGTATAAGGCTATTATTAAAAAATCACAAAATAAGCCCAAGGAAGCTTTAGCTATAATAAGGGGAGTGCCGGAAATAGTCCACCCCTTATTTAAGAACGCTGCGTTGATTAACGCATCAGACATCTATTTAGATAATGAAATATTGGACAGCGCATATATTTATGCTGCAGCTCTTATCCAATCAACAGACATCAACAATATCAAGAATGGATACCGTAACTTATTGTCGGCCGACCTAATAGATCTTGTACCAGAAGACTCGTTGAAAGATTATATTGTACGTGCTTACCAAGAATTCAATAAATACTACAATCTGAATAATGCTGAGCAAGGCATCGTTCAGCAGTCGATGTATAATTACAGTCTGCACGACCGAGCTCGGGCTAAAGCAGAGTTTCACAGTGCACAGTTGTCATACGTCCTAATTATTATTGTATTGCTGATAATAATAGCCACCGTAGTCGTTCTTTATTATCGCAAGAATCTTATCTTGGAGCTCAATACGCGAGCCTCAAAAATTGCTCAACTACGGTCATACCTTGAGGTGGACAATGACGAGGAACAGATAGTGGATACCACCGATATAAAGGCATTACGAAAGTATATCGACGAGCAACTGGCTGTTCTTGCCGAAGATAGTGAAAAATCTCCTCATATCTCGCCCATTATCCTACATTCAACAGCTTACTCCGGAGTAAAAGAAACATTGGAAAAGGGAGGTGCTCTATCTGATAATAATGATCTATGGGGGCAACTGGAGGCGGTGGTACTGAAGGCATCCCCGAACTTTTATAAAAAAATCGAGAAGCTGTCTACCCGCGAAATGGACCTCTTCGACCGCCGTCTTTTGCTACTCATCAAGGCCGGTTTTACTCCCACTCAGACTGGAAAACTACTCAGCCGAGCCAAAGGCACCATATCCTCGCGGCGAGAATCGATACGAAACAAGACTTTTGGGAAAGACTTCAATCTTAAAAACCTCGATGCGATAATACGCAGACTCTAAGGGGATTATAAATACAATTTAGATTGAGCGGAGATTGAGCGGAGTTGACGACAGCAGTTCCGCTCAACTTCCGCTCAATTTTCTTTGGCGCTGTTTTTTCATTATACTATCTTTGTGGGGAATCAACCCTTTAATCAACCGTAAAACCAAATCATCATGAAAAGATCAATCCTTAAAATCTGCGCCCTATTGGCGCTTAGCGCGATGCCACTGCAATATCTATCAGCGGACACTCTCGAAGTTCCTTAACAGCACAATCCCGGAAGCAACGAAAATGATTTCCCAGAGTTAGGCCATCGTATGCCCGCGCGTCCTATCCAGTGCGTTATCGACACCGACACCAAGGAGGTGACGCTGATCCCCTACGTTGACGACATCCTCTCGTACGAGATTTGGGACGAGACCCAAACCATGATGCTGTTCTCGACTGATGAACCTGCCGAATTTGTCGACCACCTACTCAATTCTCCCTCTCCCGTAACAATTGTCATCACGACAAATAATAAAACCTACGTCGGAATTTTCTAAGCAACAACCAATCTATAAACCAAAATCAAAAGCACCTACAAATGAAAAAACTTTTTTACTTATTATCCGCAGCGATAGTCGGAATCGTTCCGACGTTCGCAGAGGTTGTGGTGCTCAACAACACAATGACGGAAGCCGAGGCAACTGCAACGCCATACGTCCTTAATATAAACCACAACAAGCACAACAAGACCATTGAAATAGATTTCAAACTGAACGCATATTTTCTTGAAGACAATCCGACATGTCCGGGTACCAAAATCTGCACCTTGCCCGATTTTGTTTCAATGGCTAAAGAAGGGTGGCCCATGCTCCCTGAAAAGTTAATGCGATATAACTTGCCAACATGCGACAACCCAGTGATATCATTGTCGAACATAGCTACGACCGAGATTGCATGTGAAATATCACCTGCACAAGTCGCAGTTTCGGGAGCAGCTAATGATGTCATCCGCGAGGTGATAGATTATCCGGGGTTTTATCCCACAGGTGTCTGTCAACATGCTGATTTGCAATTCTATCGCGGCTTACCTTTTCATTACTTCAATATCACTCCGTTTTCATATTCCTCGCGTGATAAAAAACTAAATATCACAACTTCCTTTAAGGCGACGATAAGTTATAATGAAGGTCTTGCTGACCTCGAAGTGCATCGTCCACAAAGTTTCAAAATCACGCGTGCAAGAAATGTAGAAAAGATGTATCAAACAGTTAGCTGGGAACATATAGATGCCAAACCTTACCCAGTTGAAAATACGGAAGATTACTTGATAATATCAAGCAAAATGTTCAAAGCGGCAATCGACACGTTGGCTGAGTGGAAACAAACTATGGGATACAGAGTGCATAAATATCTTGGTTGGCAGATTCCTTATGAAGAAATGGATTCGGTAATAGACAATGCTTATAATAACCTTGACAATCTTACCAACGTAGTAATCATCGGCCCATGGACTGCAGTTGAGGGTATTTCTTTCTCTAATTATCCAAAATTCTATGAAGTTGGAGATACCGCACTAAACTACGCGGGGTATGCATACAGAGGAAACGAGATAGTTGACAAATTTCACGATCTGCTGCCTGAATTCAACTTGGGCTTCATATATGTAAACACAGAAGAAGAATTGTATGATTTTATACACAAACTCAAAAAGTATGAGACTGCGCCCATCACAGATCCTTCATTCTATAAAAACACCTTTATGGCTAGCCGATTCGAGCCTAAAGGAGCAGACGACCATTGGAAGGATTATTCTCTTATCCCCACCGATAGATTATTCGAAGAAGACCAATGGACTGTAGAAAGCCTCGAAATGTTGAGACCGATTGTAACAGAGAATGGATTAAACGTTAAACGTATCTATAATTTGCATCCGGTAATAATTCAAAACAATGAATGGCCCAGAGTGTGGTCTACTAAGTCAGAGTACTATCGTGAAAGAATGGGCTTTTTCCCCGATTACCTCAAATATCCAAACTTCAAATGGAATGGATCAAAATATGACATTATAGATTCTTTTTCGGAGGGTACGTTTTTAGGTACTTATTTCGGCCATGGCAATACAGATGGTTGGTATACTTTGGATTTCTTGCCTAAAGATTTTCCGCAGGATAAACTTAACGATAAGTTCCCTCTTATATTGAGTATATCGTGTGGAACAGGTTATGTGAAGTGGAATCATTCTTTTGCTAATTGGCTCATGAAAATGCGTCAAGGTGCTATAGGTGTTATTGCTGCCACTGAGATAAGCAAGACATTTGCAAACCGCTTTCTTTTGGAAGGTTTATTAAAAGAATTGTTCCCCTTAACATACCTTTCAGGTTCAACTTATTTACCCGAACTGAGACTAGGAGATTTACTAAACAACGGTCATCTCTTTGCCGAAACAAAGACAGACCGATATTATCATCAAATTCAGCGCCTAACATATTGTTGCTACGGTGACCCTTCTGTTGCAATACATACATCTGTTCCTCGGGAATACTATCGACCTGAAATAGTGGCTTACGGGCCTAATATTGTTGTAGATCTTCATGATGATCCCGTTAAATATCCAAGTAAAGTCCATTTCTATGAGCCATCAACAGGGCGAGTGGAAACATTCGACTATGTAGGCAGAAATTATTATTTTGAAGCAAGTGCCGATGTCAAGGATGTTCTAGTCACTGTTACGGGAAGAAATAGGTATCCGTATACTACCGCTGTCGGGATAAACATTGAAGAATCATATCTACCAAAATATGAGGGAAAAATTAAGTCTGCAACTTGGGATAGCAGTGAACAAGGCTTCATTCTTGACATAGAGGTATCAGGGTCGGTAGCAGATTTCACTGTTTATTTTTCCGGATTGAATGAATTGGGAGGCGTCACCTCGGTGTCAAACCAAAGTGTTTATGACCAACCTTATATATTGAGAGTCTGCGATGATTTCAGTGGCATATTTGAAATTAAATTAGTATGCGATGGAATACTGTTAGATACTTATCGTGGAATTTATTAATTTCAAAACTATAGTGAAAATTCTCTTATGAAAACAATAAAGAAAATTCAGATATCCTGTGCCTTGTTGGCTGCTGCGTTTAACTTAACTGTTGCGCAAACAGGTCCTTATGGAGTTAAATTTGAGGATAGAGTTGTTGCTGACGGAGTGACATATAATGTCTATAGTCAAAATGGCACCTATGGTCAAGACGAGAAATATGTGGCTTTCGTTGGAGCCCCTGCGGACGGGTCAAAATACAAAGGAGACATAGTCCTCGTTGGCGAGATCGAATATAATGGAGAGGTCGTCAATGTAAAAGGAATAATCGCTCAACAACCACAGAATCAGGACACTCCCGCATTTTATGACACACCCGAGCTTAACAGCGTTACACTTGCCGAGAATATGTATATGCTTCGATCTCTGCCATTCAAAAACTCGGGAATACGCAAGATTGTCTTTCCTCAGGAATATTTTTTATGGTTATTTGAAATTTTTCAGGACTGTCCTAATTTGACGGATATACACCTCAATAGTAAATTAACCGAACTGGGAGGAAATGATTCAGCTGCTGGGATTCCTGAAGGAACAAGTGTCACTCTATACTTTGATGGTGCAGTTGAATGTCACGGCTTTTGGGGTGCGAGCGCGATACAATTTGACAACGAGCCGTTATATCTTTATAATTACGGTTTCTGTAACGCACCTCTCAATGAAACAGAAGGGTTGAAACTGCCCGCGAAAACAGTCGTACACCAATTCGGACTTGGACGAACGGAGGCAAAATGGATAGAATTTCCTGTGGCTGAACCTGTCGAAGAGGTGTCATACGTATATAACGGAGATGTATGCACACTACCGGCAAGAGAGGAAAGGATTGGAATTTATGCCTTTAACGAAGCCGAGAACCTCGAGCGAATCATCTGTCGCGATCCGAAACCATGGCAAGCGCATGAAAAAGCATTTATGTTTGACAAATCGTCTCCCGGCGACATGACATTGTACAATAAATGCACGCTGTATGTGCCTGCAGAAGCAATTGATACCTACAAGGCAGACGCAGTGTGGGGCAAGTTTGCACAAATTCTGCCTATCGAGGACGGAGTTAACGAGATTACCACCGATGAGAATGGCGGTGCTGTCGAGTACTTCGATATGCAGGGGCGCCGCCTCGACAATCCCCGCCCCGGCACCCTCGTGATCCGCCGCCAAGGCACCACTGTTACCAAATTGAGAATGGAAAATTGAGAATTGAAAATTGAGAATTGAGCGTCCCGACGGGACGCTGACCACCGTGTATCCGGGCACGTCTCGCCTGGCGGCTCGACGTACCCGGTTAAGCGGTGATCAGCGTTCTACGAACGCCTCGCAGTAGGGACATGCCTTTGGCATGTCTTCCTAACGCATTGGCTATTAACACCTACCAAGACATGCCAAAGGTATGTCTGCCTAACGCGATGATTACTAATTACATCCAAGACATGCCAAAGGTATGTCTGCCTAACGCGATGATTACTAATTACATCCAAGACATGCCGAAGGCATGTCTGCCCAACGCGATGATTACCAATTACATCCAAGACATGCCGAAGGCATGCCCCTACGGTCCAACGTCCAAAAATGTTCTACTGTACTCCTGTCTTGGACCTATATCTATATGCTCCCTCCCTTTTGGGGAGGGCCGGGGTGGGGCCGGTACCACGTAGTTCGTAACTCGTAGTTCGTAGTTATTTGAGGTTTGCGCGGACTTGGTCGAGGTAGGCTTTGAGGGCGGGGGCGTCGCGGCGTTCGATGATGGTGCGGAGGGTGTCGAGCGACTCCTGGATGCGGGTTATGTTGTCGGCGCTGTAGGGGTTGAAGAGGATTTCGGTGAGCAGGTAGTCGTCCTCGGACATTAGGCCGCGGGCGATGGCGAGGTGGCGCTTGAAGGTGGTGCCGGGGGCATCCTGGTGCTTCATGACCGAGCCGAAAACGAGGGTGGACGTGAACGGGATGGTCAGCGAGTAGGCCACGGTGGTGTCGTGCTCCTCGAAGGTGTATTCGGCGATGTTGAGGTGGAGGCGAGAGTAGAGGTCGCGGAAGAAGACTCGGCCCAGGTGGTCGCCCTCGGTAATGATGATGGCATTCTCGTTGGCCAGGTTGCTGAGCGATGCGAAAGTGGGGCCAAACATGGGGTGGGTGGACACAAAGGGGTGTCCGGCACGGCGGTAGAACTCGGGGAGCCCGGTCTTGACGGAGGCGATGTCGCTCAGGATGGTTCGCGGCGACAGGTGTGGCAGCACGGCCTCGAAAGCGGGCAGCGTATACTTGACGGTGGTGGCATTGATGACCATGTCGGGGTCGAAGTCGTCGACCTCCGACAGGTCGGCGAAACGCCGGGCGTTGAAGACAAAGCGCAGTTGGGCCGGATTGGGGTCGTAGATGGCTACGTCGTGGTCGAACGACAGCAGGTCGCAGAAGAACGACCCCATCTTGCCGGCGCCAAGGATGAGTATTTTCATATCGGTTAGCGGCGGTTGTAAATGTCGAGTTGCTGGCGTACGGACTCTTCGTGGATGTTGGCCATTAGTCCTCGTGCGAAGTCGGTGTTCATGCCCATCTGGCCGGCCATGTCGCAGCGGCTCTTGACGATCTCGTCGTAGCGGCCGGCCTGGACGATGGGCATACGGTGCTCCTTCTTGAAGCGGGCGATGTCGCGCGACACGGCCATGCGGCGGTTGAGGATGTCGAACATCTCGGTGTCGAGACGGTCGATTTCCTGACGGAGCAGGCGCAGGCTCTCGGTCGACTGATTGGCTTCGTGGAGGGTGAGGGTCTTGAGGATGTAGTCGAGCACTTCGGGGGTGATCTGCTGGCTCTTGTCACTAAGGGCGCAGTCGGGGTCGCAGTGACTCTCGATGATGAGGCCGTCGAAGCCCATGTCCATGGCCTGCTGGGCGAGCGGAGCGATTAGCTCGCGCTTTCCGCCGATATGGCTGGGGTCGCAGAGTATGGTCAGTCCGGGCACGCGGCGAGCAAGCTCGAGGGCGATGCGCCAGATGGGCATGTTGCGGTACAGGTGCTTGCCGTAGGCGCTGAAGCCGCGGTGTATGGCTCCGAGGCGACGCACGCCGGCGTTGTAGATGCGCAGCAGGGCGCCTATCCACAGCTCGAGGTCGGGGTTGACGGGATTCTTGACGAGTACGGCCACGTCCTTGCCGCTGTCGCTGATGGCATCGGCTATCTCCTGCATGGCGAAGGGGTTGGCACTGGTGCGGGCGCCTATCCAAAGGATATCGACATTGTGGTCAAGGGCCGCCTCGACGTGTGCGCGGGTAGCGACCTCGGTGGCGGTGTACATGCCTGTGCGGGCTTTCACCTCCTGCAGCCAGGGTAAGCCTTCGACGCCTATGCCCTCGAAGCCGCCGGGGCGCGTGCGCGGTTTCCAGATGCCGGCACGGAATACGGGGATGCCGGCAGCGTGGATGCCGGCGGCGGTTTCGCGCACCTGCTCGCGCGACTCGGCGCTGCAAGGGCCGGCTATATATAACGGGTCTTCGTGACGGTGACCGGGGATAATGGGTTGGAATCCGGTCATTTCGGATGTCGTCATAATTATTGTATTTTTTCGGGTGAATATTCGGGGAAGGCTTCGGCGATGCGGCGGCGAGCGCGGTCGATGGTCTCGACGGGGGCGCACAGCGAGATGCGGATGTAGCGGGCACCGTTGCTGCCGAAGATGAAGCCGGGGGTGATGAACACGCGGGCACGGTCGAGGACGCTGTCGGAGAAGGCTTCGACGTCGGCTACCGAGTCGGGAACGCGCCCCCATAGGAACATGCCGCGCTGCTCGGGGTCGAAGGTGCAGCCGAGGGCGACCATGACCCGCTCGGCGGCTCGGCGACGCTCGGCGTACATGTCGTACAGAGCGTCGTACCATGCGTCGGGTTGGCCGAGAGCACGCACGGCACCCTCCATCACCGGTCGGAACTGGCCGGAGTCGATGTTGCTCTTGATACGCCGTATCCAGCCGATATGTTCGGCGCTGCCGGCCACCATGCCCATGCGCCAACCGGCCATGTTGTGGCTCTTGGAAAGCGAGTTCATCTCGATGGCGGTGTCCATGGCGCCGGGGACGGCGAGCAGGCTCAGCGGCTCGCGGTTGAGGATGAAGCTGTACGGGTTGTCGTGGGCGATGAGGATGCCGTGGCGACGGCCGAATTCGACCGTGCGCTCGAACAGACTGCGCGTGGCCGGTGTGCCCGTCGGCATGTGCGGGTAGTTGATCCACATAAGTTTGACGCCGGACAAGTCCATCGCTTCGAGAGCGTCAAAGTCGGGATACCAACCGCCCTCGGCCGTCAGGTCGTAGGGGATGACCTCGGCGCCGACGATGCGCGATACGGCGGTATAGGTCGGATAACCGGGATTGGGCACGAGCACCTTGTCTCCGGGATTGAGAAAAGTGAGCGATACGTGGAGGATGCCTTCCTTCGAGCCTATGAGGGGCAGGATTTCAGTTGCCGGGTCGAGGGTGACGCCGAAACGGTCGGCATACCATCGTGCGTAGGCTTCGCGTAGCGCCGGTATGCCCGTGCCTAACTGGTAAGAGTGGGTATCGGGGCGGTGCAGCATATCGGCCGCCGTTTCGATGGCCTCGGCAGGTGCCGGACCGTCGGGACCGCCGATACCGAGCGAGATGACATCCTTGCCCTCGGCGTTCATGCGGGCAACGACGGCCATCTTCTTCTGCAAATAGTATTCTGACAGGTCGGCCAAACGGTCAGCCGGGCGTATAGAGCGATTCATGACAATTGTTCTTTGTATGTGCCGAGGATTTTGAACTCGCCCAACAGCGGGCGGATGGCGTCGATGGCCTGATGGTAGCGCACCACAGAGTCGAACGTCAGGTCGACGTAGAAACGGTACTCCCATTCGCGGCCTATGATGGGCGACGACTGTATCTTCGACAGGTTCATGTCGTAGAACGACAATATGGTCAGTATCTTGGACAGCGCGCCTTTCTCGTGGGGCAAGGTGAAGACCACCGAGGCCTTGTTGACTTCCTGCTCAGGGGGGGCGATCTCGTCGGCAGTAAGCGGGTCGGCAAGTATGAGGAAGCGTGTAAAGTTGCGCTTGTTGGTCTCGATGCCGCGGTCGAGGACTTCGAGTCCGTAGAGATTGGCGGCCAGTTCGCTACAGATGGCTGCGCGACCGGCTATCTCGCTGCGGCTGATATCCAAGGCTGCTCCGGCCGTGTCGTGGTGCTCGATCTTGCGTATGGCCGGATGCGAGTGCAGGTAGCGGCCACACTGCATGAGTGCCATGGGGTGGCTCCACACCTCGTGAATGTCAGCGAGGGATTGTCCGGGGAGAGCCGCCAGGGCGTGGGTGATGCGCATGCGCACCTCGCCGACAACCCTCAGGTTGCTCTGGCGGAGCAACTCGTGGTTGGCCATAAGGGCGCCGGCAATGGTGTTCTCGATTGCCACAACGGCCGTAAGCGAAGCATCGGTGGCGATGGTCTCGAACAGGTCGTCGAATGTGTCGCACTCCACGGGGAGCACCTCGTCGGCGGGAAAAGCGGCGCGAGCCGCGGCGTCGTGCCAGCAGCCGGCCACACCCTGTATGGCCACGCGCCGCGCGCGACCTCCCTCGGTAGCATTATCTGATGTCCGGTTATTCATTTGTAAGTAAAAAAGTCTCCGACTTCGTTGTCGAAGCGGAGACTCAGTCGTATGAGTTAATCATTTATCGGTTCTGTAGTCCGGCGCGATGGTTACGGGCAACGATTCTCTGCTTCTACTTTTCGGGGGCGGTGTGGGTGCGCTCGTATTCGGCGAGGGCTTCGGAGGCGGGGACAGTGCGGGGCATTCCGTTTTCGTCAGCAAACACCATGTCCTGACCAAGGGCTGCCTTCCTTCGCAACAATTGCTCGTACGAGCGCTTAAGTCCCTTCGTTATGGTATCGAATAATTTGCGTTCTTCCTGTTCAGACATAGCGTTTTTATTTTTTCTACTGTTTCTTTATCAAAGACTTCTTGGTTGGTTGCCAGCAATAATGTATTATCGACATTGTCAAATAGCATCCAACTGTCCACTAAGGGGATGAAAAGTTCGAAGAAGTTCTGCAACCCTAACCAATAACGGCGTACAATTGTTTCTTGGGGAATATTATGGCCGCCTTCGCGCACTCTTTTTGCCACTCGTTCCATCGCCATATCCGGAGATGGGAGCCAAAAGAAGAGAAGAACTACGCGATATCCCAAGGATTGTGCTTCTTTAACTAAGCCTGCATAGCTACGCGTAGCAAGTGTGGTCTCGATGGCAAACGTTTTGCGTTGGGAGAGTAGCTCTCGGATACGGCCGAGCATCAATTTTCCGGCTTCGATAGCTACCGACTCGGGGTTGAAGGGAGAAAGCCCTTTTGCGATCTCGTCGGCATTGACAAACTCCTTGCAATTAAGGAGTTCGGGCAGTATAGAGTAGGATGCCGTAGTTTTGCCGGCACCATTACATCCTGCAATTATATATAAGACCGGGCTTTTCATCCTAAAGGTAGGTGGGGGTTATTTGCGGCGGCGGACGGAGCGAGCGGCGTTGGAGGAGGAGTTAGTCTTGACTTTGGACTCCTTGATTTTGGACTTTTTGGCCGTGGATTTCTTGGCGGTGCGCTTGGTGGCACGCTTGGGAGCCTTCTCTTCCTGCAAGGTAGCGTCGGCTTCGGCAACTTCGGCAGTCTCAGCGCCGGCGGCTGCGTCAACAGCTGCGGATGCGTTACCCTTTTTACCCTTGGCGTTGGCGGCGAAGACGTCCTCGCGGTCGGGTACCCACAGCTTTTTGTCGAACGAGGTGAGTCGGTTCTGTATCGAGTCCTGAGCGAGTTTGCGTTGGTCGGGATCAGGGTAGAGCTGCGTCATCGACTTGTTCTTGAGATTGCGGGTCTTGTAGATGTCGCCCTCGTACATGTTGAGGGTGAAGAAGTCGTCGTATGTGGCTGTGGGCAGGTTGTTATCGTCGTCGATAAAGATCTGCTGCTGAGCCAGCCAGGGACGGATATCGCTCATCTTGATCCAGAACATGGGGTAACGCACGGCCTCGCCGCCGAAGTCGCCCGAGCGGTGGAGCACGGGGCAGATGGCCTGGACGACGGTGCGCGTCTTGTTGGAGCGGGTGTCAAACTCCCACTGCTCAATGAGATAGTACGACAGCACCTCGTTGGTGGGCACGTCGCTGGGATGGATGGTATAGCGGGGCTGACGGGCGGTCGAACCTTTGGCGTCGGTGTGCATGATGGAGAAGCGGTCGAGCATCTCGCCAACCTTGACCTCGTTTTCTTCGTTGAAGACTTCGCGGCCGTCGAGGTATTCGTAAGCCTTGACCTGGCCGTTGGCAAGGAGGCGCATGATGATACGGAACAGGTTCTCCTGGTCCTCGACGATGTCCTCGGGGAAGTAGAGGGCTGCGTTCTTGTCGTTATCGAGGTCGATTTCGCGATATACGACGCGCATCCACTGACGGTCGGCATCGGTTATGTTGGCGCCCGACTCCTCGTAGAAGGCCTGCATGCGGTCGGTGACCTTGGGACCTTCGGGCTCGTTGGCTTTCTTGCGGCCCGGACCGCCGGTGCGGCGGCTCAGCGTGGCCGACGACTGGCTGTTGTTGTCTTGCGCCGAAGCGTCGATGCCGGCTATGGCGAAGGCGGCGAGTGCCACAAGGGTGAGTCGTTTCAGTATGTTTGTTTTCATTTTTGATGAATGAATATATTGTTGTCTTAATATGGTCTTGTCGGTGGTGAGCGACGGGTTTAGCCGATGATGACTTCGACAGGCGAGAGGTCGCGGGTTACGCCGTCCGGGCCGATGGCCTTGATGTTGGATATATAGAAGCGTTTGCCACGCTGGAGGCTCTGGAAACGCTGTTTCTGGCGAGCCGAGAAGTTGGAACCGTCGCTGTTTTCGGGCATGGCGTTGCCCATCGAGTCGAAGAAGATGGTCTGGAACGAAGTCACGTTGAACTTCGTGTCGAGCAGACCGTCGTCGATAGCTGCCTGAAGGCCGGGAGCGGCAAGCAGGAGGGCCTTCGAGAAGGGGCGACCGCCTTTGTAGTGGCCCGGGTTGCCTGAAGCGTCGTTAAAGGCGATGAATGCCGTCGGGTCAGGCAACTTGCGGATGCGGAACGTGTGGGTGGCCACATTGACCTGACGCCCGTCCATGTTGGCGGTCACGGTCAGGACGGCTTCCTTGCCGACACCCTGCGGGCGGGCTATCCAGTGGTCGCCCTGACGTGTCAGGGTGCCGTTGGTCATGGATGCCGAGATGTCGTTCATGGCCACGCCGGGCACCGAGATGCTGATGGGGTTGTCGATACCGGCATAGAGGACGTTCATCATCGTGGCCGACACGGTAGCCATAGGCTCGATAACGGTGTACGAGCTGCTGAAGGGGTGGCGTGTCGAGGTGCCGTCGGGATGGGGCACACTGATGTAGCCGTTGTAGGTGAAGGTGCCGGTCTGGCCTGTGCCTACGGTGTAGCGGCCGTTGTTGCCGATGCGGTTGTTGTTGATGTAAATCTCGGGCTGCATGGTGGTGTCGATGGCGGCGAGGACGATGTTAGCCTCGTATTGGCCTCCGCGCATCACCAGGCGCGAGTTGGGGATGACGAATGCGTTGAGGCGGTTGACGCGCACGTCGCCGGCATCAACCTGAGCAAGCAGAGTCGAGAGCACTTCGCCCTCGGCATAGAGGATGTCGTTCTGCAGCTTGGTGAGCAGGGTGACGGCAGCCACGACGGGTTGTTGGTCGAACTTGGCCTCCTCCCACAGTACGGGGTTGACCTGGCCTGCGCGCATTATGGGGTCGGTGTTGAGTGCCGACGCTATGAGCTTGGCCTTGGCGGGGTCGTCGATCTGCGAGAGTATGCTGTTGCGGTATGCATCGACGCTGAGGCGCAGACGTTCGCCCAGGGGATTGCCCGGGGCGAGCATCACTACGGCCGCAGCTTCGAGGTCGTCGCGGTTCTGAATGTTCTTGGGGTCGGCTTTGTCACCGTCGGCCTGACGGACAATGGCCAGTGTCAGCGAGTCAACCAGACTGAGGATGGACTTGGTGTCCTTGCGCACCACGCCGGCGCGTTCGAGCCAAGCCGACGCCTTCTCGGGATTCTGCATAGCGAGTGCCTCGAGTTCGGCAAAGATGGCCTGATTGCGGCTGGCAACGTTCTCGTTGGAGCGCTCGAGACCCTGGTGTACCTGCACGAAGCCGTCGAGCACGTCGCTCGATACGTTGAGCGCGAGCATGGCTGTCAGCACGATGTACATCAGGTTGATCATCTTCTGACGGGGTGAAAGCCTTGTATTGTTTGCTCCCATATATTAAATAAGGATGGTCTCGGTAATGGAAATAGAGTGATAATAAGATTGTTAGCTTGGCTGCATCCGATGGGCCCGGGTTAAGCCTCGTCCTCGTCGTTGGAGGTTTCGGGGCGAGCGGGCATCTCGGCAGCGGCGCCTGCGGCTGCTGCACCACCCATCATGGGGTTGTACATGTTGATGGTCATGGCGGTGATCATCTTCTCGTAGACGCTGTTGAGCTGCTGCATGTAGCGGGCCATCTTCTCGG
>CAZNGJ010000065.1:0-14110 GCA_964572615.1 uncultured Bacteroides sp. | reverse complement strand
TAGAAGTATTTACAGCAGTGACCAAGAAGGCCGGCAAAAGCAAACAAAAATATATAAATATTCGTCTCATATTCATATCTATACTTTAGGCCTACTCATTTAAGTATGCGCGGTTGATGGTGAAATGGTGCGCCATGTAATATTGCCGTATCCAATCGTTTATCGCCGTAATAAAGTCCGGTATTTTTGGCGAATCTGTAAGGTCTGAAAGAGACTTTCCTCCGAAATAAAATTCCGGTATATTTACTTTTCCGGATGGTGTAACGGTAAGTTGGGCTTCAAAACAAAATTCCGGTTCCATCATTATGCCGTCGCAGGGTCTAAATCTCAACGTTACAGTTTCTTGTGCCTTTTTGAGACCCATAGTTTCCAGCCATTGCACATTTGAATTTACTAACGCCAAGACTTGCAAATATTTAGGGTTCCCTTGCAGAAGGACAATCCCATTGATATTACGGGATGGTTTTATTGAATAAGCGTTTTTAAGGAGTGCCCCGGTAAGACTGTCAGTTGGTAGTGGTTCAAACAATTTGCAAGAACTGCCGTCATACTTTGCTGTAGTATCACATAACTCTCGAATAAAATTTCCTACTTTGCTTTCCTGAAATGTGTATACGGGAACATTATCTAATGAAAGCGAGTCGCATTTTCTATTATTTTCGATATTAAAATTGATAATTCTATGACCCTCAATACTTTCACCATCTATCATTCTGCAAAAGTGAGCATAACCTCCTTCGGTTTCAGTAAACCCCGGAGCAACACCCAGTACAATAAATAAAAATATAATGAGTAGTTTATACATTGTTAATTGCTTTATTTTTTGAACCGCTATACCCTCTGCTAATGGACAGGTACGGATTCAATTTCACTTAATACTAATTGTAATTGATTGGAGTGAGTCGTTCAACGCTGTCCTCCCTTCCGGATCAATCCAACGCATAATTTCTGCGAAAGTTTCACTACCTACCGAATCTTGAAAAAATGGCAGCAATTGAAGTATATAATTTATATGGAGTAAGCTTTCATTAGTTATATTTGAATCAATGTGATTTAATCTTTCCATTTTGGTTTTCAATGGCTCTCCAATAAAATACTCTAACGGTGTTATACTATCTACATTCTTATCGTATATTCCTATTTTATTCTTCATTAATGATAATAGAAAGTTAACATCCGTCTTATCCAAGACTTTTTGTAATAATAGAACTTCATACTTATGACATCGCTTATCCTCTTCTTGAGAAGCGATAGACGCACACAATGAATCCATTGAGGAGTAATTGTTATCAATCAAGATTTTATCGATCTCGCTAATAGAAGGAAATATCGAAGTTTCTTCAGCTATCAAATTCACAAAGGGCAGTAACGCAAAAGTTAAAACGACAAACACAAAAGTCTTCATACAATTTTCACCTCAAAATTTAGCACTTAATAGCATCCATATTTTGCATTTATTTATCATTGATAAAAATTAGGCTATGAACACGTACTATATGGGTTAGCGCACTGTTCCTCACTTGGCAACCATCCTTCGATAATTTTGCCTTGCACTTCAACCTTGATTTTAAGCCAACAGTCCTTAACTCCAATCACTTCGAGTTGATCGTATTCTTGATTCGATTTCACAGTTTGGGAATTAACATCTGGAGATAAATAAATAATCAATGGATCTATATCGGGCCTGTATTTTCGTGAGAAAATTCTTAGGGGCGTAGATTTACTTATGTACCCACAAGCAATTTCCTCTCCATTCAGGGGATTTGAGACATAAACGAAATAAGTAGAATCAGTTTGGCTTATTAACCTAAGGTTAGGATAGACTTCTTTTACCGGATCATTCTTTATCTTTACTTTTTTGGACCCTGAATATAGTTCTATGGGCTCATAAAAATGGAGATCAATAAAAACTTCAGGATGCAATCCAATTTCTTTTATGTAATCTTTATTACAGTCAGTGTGCTTCACAAAATTGCTCCCGTCGTTCTCACCTAAGGCCAAGCCCCCGCCACACAAAACGCTTAAGCATGCCACTATTTGCCCGAGGAAAGGCAAAATCGAGGCGAGCAAGAAATGTGCATAGCGTTTCATGGATATACGGTATAAAAATGATTGGCTTATGTCCGCAAAGTTATAGATTAATCACCGCTCGGCCAAATAATATACAAAAAAATCACTCTAAATCAGTATATTTTTTCCCGCAATCTACATTCAAAAATGTCTCGAGCATAAAAAATGGGGAGGGGCGAACTGCGTATCAAGTTTTTTTGTTATCTTTGCGTTTTAATTAGTCTATTAATAAAAGATGTATGTAGTTTTTTAACCGGCTATAATTAGTAATGTATTCTGGTTTTTTGACGATGACCAAATTCAACTTCATAGCGTGTCTGGCGGTGGTAGTTGCCGACTTTAGATATGAGATAAAAACAAAGGGCAGAACGAAGGTTAGATATGGTTCTGCCTTTCCAAAGCCAATATATAAAACATTAGTTCTCAAGACTTTTTGATTACCTTGACTGAATCTAACTATATGAAAAGTTTGAATAAGATTATTTATATTACGTTGTTTTTCACTTGTTTGATGAATGGACGGGTTTGCTTTTCGCAGGGGAATTGGAACAATTCTTCGGATGCGAGATGTTTGTATAGGTATTTGGATGCGGACAGCGTTTTGTATGTCGTACCATTGAAAAGCGAGGTACTTATTAAAGGGATACTAAAAAACGACAAGGCATGGTATGAGTATGTGAAGGAATATGCTGACAAGGGATTTGATTTTGAAGGATCGCCAAATATGGACTGGGATATTGGGTGGGTAAATTTTACCACCTCTACCGATGGGCCTGCGAAACCATTTACAAGTGATACGTTGTACTATATGCTGAGCACGGTGAGCAATATTCCCGTATTGGATGCTTTTTCGCTGCATAGTAACAAATTAGAAGTTGGAGGTCTACGGGTAGGCATGTCTATTTCAAATGTCCTGAATGAGTTCGGTCTTGTTATTGAAAAGCCAATTAATAAATTGATTATAGGCAACTATCACGAAATCTACTATTCTATGATGTCTAACTGTGGCACATACCTGGATAAAGCAGAATTTTTCTCGAATTTTAGAACGAGTGAGATTCCTTACGATAAGAATAATTATGAATTGTGGGAAGATCTACCATACGGTATAGAAATTAGATTTATTAATTCAGTTCTAATTAATATCCGAACTCCTTTGAAAATTAATAGAAGCAATATAATAGATCTTTAATAATGAGAAAGTCGATAATAATGAGAAAGTCGATGTTGATAGTAGCTACAGGTCTGTATTGCGTTACAGTAGATTGCACACGAACCGATAAAGATCATATTTTAGAATCATCAGATTCTGTGCAGGTAATGAATACAACCAATGATGTAGCATTGTCTCAGAATCCGAATATTGGGCAGCTAAAGCACACTGTTGACTCAATCAAGCCATGCTTAAGCGATCTTCCGAAGAAACAAGCTGAACAAATATTAAATGAGTTGGGGTCCTTGCAAAGTCTCAATATTAAATCGCCTAATTGGATTGGAAATGTACAACAATATATCGATTCGGGCAAGCTTAGCTATGAAGAAACACCGGAGACCGTATATTATGAAATAGCTAAGAAGCTCGTTATTGACATCAAGAACTTAGAGACGCAAAAGCGAATATATAAAGAAATTAGCCGAAACTGCGTTAGAAAATCATCCGGCGAATCGTTTGCGATGTTCAATTTGTACGGTTGGGAAGTAATAGATATTTCAGCTAACCATATAGTTATCAGTCAACTGATTACCAAATTAGATTCCGATGTGGGGGACGAATTGATAATTACGCTTACAAAAGACGGTGAAGTCCTTATCTCAAACAAGGATATTTAAGTTGATTTTAGGATTAGGGGAATTTTGCGTAACTTTGTGGGTATGTTAGAGCCGAAGAATCTTTTTTTGATAATCAATCCGATTTCGGGGACGCACTCGAAGGAGGGTTTGGCCGAGCGGCTTGTGGCCGGCTTGCATGAGCGTGGCTTTGAGGTCGTGGCTGAGATGACGCGTTGCGCTGACGATGCTACGCGGTTGGCTAAACATGCTGTCGAACAGGGTTTTGACGGGGTGTTGGCTTGTGGCGGCGACGGCACGGTGAACGAGGTGGCGCGGGCCATGACGGGCACGGGTGTGGCCATGGGTATCATCCCGGCCGGCTCGGGTAATGGTTTGGCGCGGCATATCAACATCCCTATCGACCCGATGATGGCGCTCGACGTGATTGCCGAGCGTTGTGTGCGCGACTGTGACTACGGTGTGGTGAACGGTCATCCGTTCTTCTGCACGTTCGGCATGGGGTTCGATGCGGCTGTCAGCGACCGTTTTGCGTCGTCGGCGAGTCGCGGCAAGATGACGTACGTGAAGAGCGCGCTGCAGGAGTTCGTGAACTACAAGGCGCAGCCGTACCGCATCGTGGCCGACGGCGAGGAGATAACCGACGAGGCGTACGTGGTGGCGGTAGCCAACGCCAGTCAGTACGGCAACAATGCCTACATAGCGCCGGACGCTTCGATAACCGACGGGTTGCTTGATCTTGTCGTGATTCGCAAGGTGCCCAAGGCGAGCACTGTGGTGCTAGGTGTCGAGATGATGGCGGGGACGCTGACGGACCATCGCGGGCTGATAAAGCGCAAGGCGCGGCACATCGAGATAGTGCGCGGCGAGGACGGCCCGGCGCATCTGGACGGCGAGCCGTTCCACCACGCGGGCACGCATATCGACGTGCGTTGTCATGAGGGTGGCCTGAGGCTGTTTACGACGGAGAACAAGGCTCCGTTCCGGCCGATACTGACGCCGATACAGGCGATGATGAATGACATCGGCATCTCGCTGAAGAATCTGGTGTCGCATGACTGAAAACAAACGTAAATAATTATAAACCAATATACTGACTAAACCTGACCCAATGGAACTGAACTCGCTTACGGCCATTTCGCCTGTCGACGGCCGCTATCGTTCGAAATGTGAGAAACTTGATGAGTATTTTTCGGAGTATGCCTTGATTCGCTATCGTGTGCGTGTCGAGGTGGAATACTTTATCGCGCTTTGCAAGCTGCCCTTGCCGCAGCTGGCCGGAGTGAAGGATCCCGATAGACTGCGCGCTATCTATCAGGACTTTACGGTGGCCGATGCGGAGAGCGTCAAGGAGATCGAGAAGACGACCAATCACGACGTGAAGGCAGTCGAATACTATATCAAGAAGCAGTTTGACCGCCTCGGACTGGCTGAGTATAAGGAGTTTATCCACTTCGGTCTGACCAGTCAGGATATCAACAACACGGCCGTGCCGATGAGTGTGCGCGAGGCTGTGCTCGATGTGTATGTGCCTGCCATCGAGGGTATTATCGCTACGTTGGAGGCGCGCGCCAAGGAGTGGTACGAGATGCCGATGCTGGCCAAGACGCACGGTCAGCCGGCATCGCCGACGCGCCTGGGCAAGGAGGTGATGGTGTTCGCCTATCGCCTGCGCACGGCTGTCGACGCGCTGTTGGCGGTGCCTGTGTCGGGCAAGTTCGGTGGCGCGACGGGCAACTTTAACGCCCACTTGGTGGCATATCCCGAGGTGGACTGGCGCGCGTTCGGCAACAAGTTCCTCAGCGAGCAGTTGGGCATACAGCGCGAGCAGTGGACGACGCAGATTTCGAACTACGACAACTTTGCGGCGCTGTTCGACGCTATGAAGCGCGTGAATACCATACTGTTAGACCTGGATCGCGATTTCTGGATGTACATCAGCATGGAGTATTTCAAGCAGAAGATCAAGGCCGGCGAGGTGGGTTCGTCGGCGATGCCGCATAAGGTGAATCCCATCGACTTCGAGAACAGCGAGGGCAACCTCGGCATCGCCAATGCGGTGCTGACGCATCTCGCGGGCAAGTTGCCGGTGTCGCGTCTGCAGCGCGACTTGACCGACTCGACGGTGCTCCGCAATGTGGGTGTGCCTATGGCTCACTCGCTGATAGCGTTTGCGTCGACGGCCAAGGGTCTGGACAAGCTGCTGCTGAACCGCGCGGCTATCGACGCCGACTTGGCCAAGTCGTGGAATGTGTTGGCCGAGGCTATCCAGACGGTGCTCCGTCGCGAGGGCTATCCCAATCCGTACGAGACACTCAAAGCGCTGACGCGTAAGAATGTAGCTGTTACGGCCGAGACGATAGCCGAGTTTATCGACACGCTCGAGGTATCGGACGATGTGAAGGCCTATCTGCGCACGCTGACTCCGGGAACCTATACAGGTTATTGAACTTTCGGGCCTTCGTGATTGTTTATACAGTTATGAAAACAAAGAAATTACTCCTGACCCTCATCGCAGTCGTGGCTTCCGCGACTTGCGCTTTTGCCGCCGACGTCACCACCGTGTGGGATGCCATAAAGGCTGACAAATCAATGATTTACGCCGAAGAATCAGCCGATAAGGCTAATGCTAACGGTTTCGACGAGCTGTACCTGGCTATCAATTCGGCGCCCGATGCTAACGCTATCAACGCACTCAAGCGCCTCACCGCGACCATAGACGCCAATCAGAAGATGACGGAGGTGAGTCAGCAGGGTGTCGACGTGAGCATTTATACCGCGCCGGCCGACGTTGCGGGCGACCGCTCGAAGGTGATGATTGTCGTTACCAAGAATGACAACGCCGACAAGGCACTCATCGTCGTGTACGGCATCTGCCAGAAGGCCAAGCTGCAGGAGATGCTCTCGAAGCTCTCGCTGGAAGATATCGTAGGGTAACTTACTAACTAATAACTACGAGGTACGAGCTACGGCCCCACCCCGGCCCTCCCCAAGGGGGAGGGGGTAAGGTGTGATAAATCCCGGTTAATCTTGAAGTTTCATGATTAATCGGGATTTTCGTGTTAAATCAAGATTTATCGGGATTAATCAGGACAAATCGAGATGAATCAGGATTGATCGGGCCGTAGTTTGTACCTCGTAGTTCGTAGTTAATTCGTAGTTGGTTACGGGAGGAGAGCGGCGAGGGAGGGGATTTGGGCGGGGTCGGTGGCCGTGTCTTCTGCCGGGGTCCAGCCGCGGCCTTTGGTCCAGGCGGTACGGCAGCCGATGGAGCGGGCGGGGAGGATATCCTTGGTGAGGCTGTCGCCGACGACGAGGACTCGGTCGGCGGGGAGTCCGAGGGCGACGACTCCGAGGCTGAAGATTCGCGGATCGGGTTTGCGGATGCCCACAACAGCGCTCTCGATGATGCCGTGGAAGTAGCGGCGGATGTCGAAGTCGCGCAGGACTTCGTCGACGTTGCCGTAGAAGTTGCTTACCAGTACCATTGGGTAGCGCTCGGCCAGGGCGCTGAGAACGGGTCGGGCATCCTCGATGCAGCGGCGGGCGTAGTCGTAGCAGTAACGGGCGATATGCTCGGCCTTGTCTTCGACGTCGTCGGGCGAGATATACTCGAGGTCGACGAGGCGAAGCAACTCGATGCGCATTTTCTTGCGGAGCAACGCGAGGAAGTTGTCGCCGGGGAGGATGTGGCGCACGCGAGCCAACTCGCGTTCGGCGTGGACGTAAGCATCGCGGAAGACGTCTTCGGGAACTTCGAGTCCGGCGTCCTGCCAGCCTTCGCGGATGATGTGGCTCCAGTGGTCGGCGTGGCTGTCGATGGTGCCGCCGTAGTCGAATATGATGCCTTCGATGCCTTCGAGGATGGGGTTTTCGGTTGGTTTCATAGCGGTTAGAGGTTCAGAAACGGCCTTCCTTGAGTTGGGCAGTCAGGGTGCGACAGATGCGTTCGTGGCGGAGCACCATGTAGACGAGCAGTGCGTTGAAGACAACGAGCTCGGCGGCGAAATACAGCCATGGCATCTGCAGGAACAGCGCTGTAAATAGGGTGATGGTGCGCCAGTTGAACGACAGGATGTTGGTGTACTTCATCAACGGAAGTGAACGACGGCGGAACTCGTTGCGGAACGAAACGGGAATGGCCGAGGCGGTGCCGAAACGGGCGCGGAGTTCGCGGCGCAGCCCTTGCATGGCCGGCGTCATCTGCTCCTGATTGATGGTGTAGTTAGTGTAGAACCAAAGAACTATCTTTTTGAAGAAATGGCGCTTCCATGACAGTTCGGCCAACTTGGTGCGCAGCTCGTCGGCGTTTTCGAGCTCGCTACCGTCTTCACCCTTAAGGAAATAGAGGTGGAATTGGCGGTAATAGTCGGCCATGGCGGCCTGTTTGGCGTGGCACAGACCGGTGACGACTGCCATAGTCCAGATGACCCAGTGGTGAGCCATGAAGAAGTCGCTGGTGACGACCTCGCGCAGGCAGATGGCGACATAGATGGTGGCAAACCAGAAGTCGCCGGCCAGGCCGTCGAGGATTCGGCCGATGCGCGAATATTGCTTGGTCATGCGAGCTAACTGGCCGTCGGCGCTGTCGAACGAGTTGGCCCATACGAGCAGGAACATGCCAAGGATGTTTATCCATATATTGCTGAAATAGAATGCGATGCCGGCGCCGATGCCGAGGAAGATGGAGGCAATGGTGATGGCGTTGGGGGTGATGCCGAGGCGGGCAGCCAGGCATGCCCAGGCGTAGCCGATAGGACGGTAGAAAGCGAGGTCGATATGTTCCTCGGTGTCGGAACTTTTGAGGGTGTCGCGGTAGGAAGCCTTGCGGGCTGCTTCCTTAGCCTCGGCAGCTGTTATGTTGTTGTTTGACTCGTCGTAATTCATTAACGATCAGACTGATTGGTTAGTGCGATTGATTAGGGAAACGAGGAGCGGGGAGGGTCGGGCTGTTCAGTGAACGCCGTGTTTTTTGATGGCCGCCATGATGGCCTTGGCGATGTGGGGGCCGGCCTCGTTGCGGCAGGGTGCGAAGCTGGGCCAGTCGTTGAAGTCGATGATGCGTATGCTGCCGTCGTTGTCGATGATGGCGTCGCCGCCGTAAACGACAACATCGAGTTCCTCGGCCGCCTTCTGACAGATCTCGCGCAGGTAGTTCTCGTCGAACTTAAGGCCCTGGCTGGGCCCGTTGATGGCCTCGTGGCCGTACTTGCTGTGGCCCGCTTCGAGGGGGTAGAACCAGAAGAAGTAATTGGTGTCGCGGACGCCGTAAAACTTGATAAGGTCGCCTTCGAGGTGAATGTTGATGACGGCGCGGGGGATGCCGCGGAGGAAGTATTCCTGGAGCACCTCCTGTGCTTCCTCGGGATGACGTACGAACGATACGTCCTCTTTGTGCATGGCGTGGAAGTCGCCGCGCTTTATCCATGCACGCTCGATACCGGCGTCGCGGAGTTTGTCGATGATGCCTTCGTTGGTGTTGACCATCAGGCTCTTGGGGTAGGGGATGCCTGATCCGAGCAGGATGCGGGTCATGCGCTCGCGTGTGCAGTTCTCGATGCCGTAGCCGGAGTTGATGACCAGGCGGCCGCCGTCCTCAATCTGCTGGAGCAGGCGGATGGACTCTTTTTCGCGGCACATATCGACGATGACCGGCTCGGGGACGTCGCCGGCATTGATGAATTGGTCTTCGCTGTAGACATTGACGATAAACCCGCGTTTGCGGAGCTGTTCGGCCACGATATTGAATATTGCGGCGTCGTTGCCGATGTGGTTAGGCGAGTATGCGCCGGCGCGCATGATGCCGGCTATGCTGATTTCAGCCATTTTGGGGCGTTTTAGATTGGTTTTACTGCTTTTTATAAATATAGGTGTACAAAGGTACATATTTTTTTATAATCCACAAATTCGGATGAGAATAAGGTGTTGGCAAATGTAAAAAGAGGTTAATGTAATATGATGTGGGAGGAAGTGAGTGTTAAATTAAAGTTAAAATTGCAATATTGTTTGGATGGCAAAATAAATTGTATGTAAATTTGCATCGTAAACAAAGCAAACAACATTTGTCAAACACTAAACTACTACTGCTATGAAAAAACTTGATGATGAAAATCTGATCTCCGGCATAATCGATGCCGTAGAGAACGACGAACCCGAAGCCGTTGCCACAGAGTCTGTGGAAGGTTCGCTAGCCGAGTCGGAAGTCTCCGCTGAACCTGCGGAAGCTACGGTGCCTGCGGAGACCGACGAAGCTCACGAAACGATTGTTGCCACGCTTGTTGACAAGACATTAAAGCGTCTCGGCGACAAGATTCGCGAAGCCGAGGAACGCGGTTTTCGCAAGGCGGTCGAGATGGCTCGCCGCAATCCCGCCGAGTTGGGCATAAGCCGCTCGGTTCCCAACTTCCTGGCTGATGTGCGCCGCGACGTTTGGGATAGCTGACACCTCTTTTTACCTTAAATCTAACCCCTTGAACATTCTTAATCTAATATTATCAAAAACACAAACTAATCAATTTATTCTTTTAACCTATTAATTAATTTAATTCTATGTCTACAGTATCCAATTCTCAGAATGCCGTACAGATCAACGGCGCACCCCTTACCACCACAGTATCGTCGGCCAACTCGCCCTTGCTGACCAACGAAATCGACAACCGCATCGCCAAGATCCGTCCCATGGCGACGCCCATCGACCAACTCTCGCGTTGCGGCGATGTCCGCGCGGTCGGTTCGATGAAGGTGAGCTACTACTCGGCCGACGTCAAGGACGTGGCCACCGAGTTGGACGGGTTGCCCATCAAGACTGATTATGTGGCCGACGCCAACGACCCCGAAGCACCCGGAACACTGAGCCTCACGGTCAAGAACGCCTCGATATTCTCTGTGTCCGAGACCGTGCTTGTGCCCCGCGTGATAGTCGACGGTATGCCCTTGATGATCTACCTGACCGGCATCGAGGGTAACAAAATTACCGGTAAGGTGATTAACAAGATCACCTCGTTCGAGACTCAGATTCAGAAGACTATCCGTCGAGACGACCGAGTGGTGCGTATGGGTCGCGCAGCAGGTGAGCTCGATGTACAAACCCCTCAGTTTGAGACACTTCCTAAGCGTAACGAAAATTTCTGTCAAATTTTCAAAATGCAAATTGAAGAATCCACACTTCACCGCCTGTCGAACAAGGAAGCCCAGTGGGGATTCAGCGACCAGGAGGAAGTGGCCATCATCGACATGCGCCAGGGTATGGAGAAGAACTTCCTATTCGGCATCAAGTGCAAGTTGCCCCAGGGTGTCGGTGGAGACGAGGTTTACCTGACCGGCGGTATCTGGAATCAGCAGGGTTTGCCCAAGACCACCTACGACCCCGCCACCTTCAGCGAGAAAGACCTCATCGGGCTGTGCCGTCAGGTGTTTACCGGCGGCAAGGGTTCGGCCCGCAAAATCCTCATGGGAGGCAGTGCGTTCATCGAGATGCTCTCCAACCTGCCCAATCAGCGCGTAATGGTCGGCACGTCGTCGATGACCCGCTGGGGCCTTGAGTTCCGCGAAATCAAGTCGAACTTCGGCACCCTCTACGTGATCCACAACGAAATATTCGACCAGTGCGGCCACGAAGCTGATGCAATGGTGATCGACCCCAACATGCTGACCAAGTATGTCCATATCCCCTTCAGCACCGAGAAGCTCGACCTGCGCACGTCCGGTACCCGAAATACCGAGGCCGTCGTTATCACCGAAGCGTCGTGTCTTGTGCTCCGCAACGCCGGTTGCCACCTGCGCATCGAAGCCCTCAACGCCGCCAACCGTCAGCCCGCACCCGGCGTGGACACCGGCGACGAAGGCGACGATATGTAAGTAACCTGACAGTCTGAACCATGTAAAATCAACTGAATCAATATGTTGATAACCTACGACGACGAACGTATGCTCGAGCTTTGGCGCCAAGGCGCGTCGCTCGAGCCTGCGTTGGCCGAAGCCTCGATAGAGCGCTTCGACAGCCTTGACATCACTCGCCGCCTCCGCACGGCCATGCGCGCATGGTACATCGATTACCTTACGACAGCGCCGGTGGACAAGGTGCCGGTGACCGACCTTACCGAGTATGTCCGCACGGCGCCCGGGCCAGGAGAACGACAGATTACCGTGCAAACTGTCTGCGAGACAGCACGCATCACCTCTATTGTCCTCAACGGTTTCGGCTTGGTGCCTCTCCTGGACATTGACGATGTGCAGCAGATGTCGGGAATGGGCAATAGGTTTATCCGCCACGGCGACACTCCCAAGGCATTCTATCGCGCGGGCTCGGATACGGCAGTGATCAATTATCCCGGCGATGACGAGCCGGAGGTGGCCGCAGTGCATGGTGTACTGATACCCGAGGACGACGTTTACATCGTCGACGAGCGAGTTCTGGCCGACATCCCTGCGCTTGCCCAAGCATCCATTGCAGACCTTTAACCATCTAAAATCCAATACTATGACTACACTAACAGATGCGACGATAGACCGTCGCGTATTCGAGACGGCGTTCGAACTGTGGTCGGCACGAACACCGTTAATGAAAACCCGTATGCGACTGAAACGTTTCACCTACGGCGACCAGTGGGGCGACATCGTCACCGACACCGACGGAACCCCCATGTCGGAGAACGACCGGATGTTGCGCAACGGACGCCGGTCGATAACCAACAACCTGATACGACGCCTCGTCAAGACCATCGTCGGGCGGTACCGCGATATGGCCGGCAAGAACAACTGGTATAGCAACGAACCCGACTCGCACGACGTGACCCGCGAACTCGACGAGCTCGACAGCCGTTTGCTCGAGGAGTTCCTTATCTCGGGCATGGCCATACAGCGAGTGGCCGACGACGACCCGCTGACCGCCTTCGGTTCGCAGGTGGTAAACGTGAGCCCCGACAGGTTTTTCTGCAACGACTTCCGCGATCCTCGCGGCAATGACATCGAGGTGGTCGGGATGCTGCACGACATGTCGCCGGGTGAGGTGCACCTGCGTTTCGGCGGTGGCGACCCCGCCACCATGGAGCGTATCGAGCACATCCTTGCGTCGACCGATGTGGCGGCGTTGCCCGGCAGTGTTGCCTGCGCATCATATTATACACCGCAGCGCGGGCGATTGCGTATCATCGAGGTATGGACGCGCGAGTTCGACGCTGTCGGACGACTCACTTGGCGCGTGCGATGGTTCGCCCCGTCGGGCCAACTGCTTTCCACCTACACCTCGCCTTGGGCACACGCCGGCCATCCCTTTGTGCTTAAGTTCTACCCGCTGACCGACGGCGAGGTACACTCGTTTGTTGAGGATGTGGTCGACCAACAGCGGTACATCAACCGCCTCATCACCCTTATTGACCGTATCCTGGCAACCTCGGCAAAGGGAGTGTTGCTCTTTCCTGTCAATCAGAAGACCAAGGATTGTACATGGGAGGAGATAGGGCGCCAGTGGGCGTCGACCGACGGCATTATACCCCTGACAGGCACGAGCGACGTGCTCCCCCAGCAGATCCACGGCACCACTGGCGACGCGAGCGCCTACCGCCTGCTCGAGATGGAACTCAAACTGTTCGACCAGACGGCGGGAGTGGGTTCGGCGCTGCTTGGCGGTACCAATGCCGGCAACGGCGTGACCGGTCAGGGACTGTATCAGGCCCAGGTGGAGAATGCCACCATTGCCCTTGCCGATATCTTCCGCACATTCCGCGCCCTCGTGGCCAAACGCGACTATAAACTTAACAACTTGATAAATAAGAAGCTATGAATACGCGTATTTACATCATTACATACTCCGAACTGACGGACGCCATACTGGCGCGCGCGGCCTTGTGCGGCGATATTACCGGACGCGGCCATATTCTGGTCGACAACGACGGGGCAGCCCTGCGCGCTGTCATGGCCACCCTTGTCCCCGCGGCCCTCGCCGACCTCGGCATCTTTGCCGAAGCCGTCGAGACCGGTTGGCGACTCGGCCCTCCTGACATCACCAAGGAACAACTGACAGCCTACCTGACCGACCTGCTCCTGCACAAACTGACCGGCACCCCGGACGCACCGCCCGAACTTAATACCACCCCGCAAACACCCGCCTCCTCCATCACCCCGTGGGATATGTGAGGTCCCACCCCGGCCCTCCCCAAAAGGGAGGGAGCACGAGCCGGGCATGTAGCGTCGCGGTCTGCCGCGACGAACGAGGCGTGGACCAAGACAGCGTGACCCTCGGAGCCGCGGAGCG
>CAZNGJ010000064.1:0-14193 GCA_964572615.1 uncultured Bacteroides sp. | reverse complement strand
GATTAATCTCGATTAATCTCGAGAGGGGTTAGGCAGCCCCAAGCCTCCCCCTTTGGGGAAGTTTGGTGGAGCCGGGGAGGTTTATGCGTTTGTGGTTGCCAGGGGCGAGGGGGTGGTGTAGGTGCGGGCGCCGAGTTCGGTGTCGAGGGTGTACATGGCCAGGCCGTTGTCGCCGATGAGTTTGAGGCGGTCGATGATGTTGCGGGCGGTGTCTTCCTCCTCGACCTGCTCGCTGATGAACCAGTCGAGGCGGCCGCGGGTGGCGTAGTCGTGCTCGCTTTCGGCGATGTAGTACAGGTTGTTGATCAGCGATGTCACCTTTTCTTCGTGTGCCAGTACGGCCTCGAAGGCGGCCAGTTCGCTGGGCCACTCGGTGGGTACGGCGTCGATGGCCTTGAGGATGACGCGGCCACCGCGGCTGTTGAGGTAGTTGATGAATATCTGGGCGTGAGCCTGTTCTTCCTGGAACTGGATGTCAAACCAGTGGGCGATGCCGCTGCGGCCGTTGGCATGGAACTGCTGGGCCATGGACAGGTAAAGGTAGGCCGACCATAATTCGGCGTTGATCTGCTCGTTGAGAGCGTCTTGTACTTTGGGTGAAATCATGATTAGTAATATTTTAAGTTGTTAGTATTTCGTTATTTATGTCGTTTGTCGGGGGCGGACAGGGCGGCAATGCGTGCCTCGACGTAGGGGGTGGAACGCAGGGTGGCGGCGCGCTCCATCCACTTGAGGGCGGCCACTCGGTCGCCCGAGGCGTCGAAGTAGTTGGCCAGGTCGAGCACCGTATCGTAGTCGCGGGGGTAGAGGGCGACGGCGCGCAGCCATGCTGTCTCGGCGCCGGTGGAGTCGCCGTCGAGCATTCGGCCGTGGGCGAGCATGCGCAGGAAGCCGAGGTTGTCGGGCAGACCGGCCAACATGGTCTCGGCGTACTTGATGAGCTCGGGTCCGTTCTGGCGGAATGCGTAGTACTGCATGAGGTAGTTGTCGGCCACGCGGCTCAGCCACGGGTATGCACCCTTGATATCGAGCAGGAAATGCTCGTAGAGGTCGCCGCGGCCGATGCTGAAACTGGTCTGGCGAACATGGTGGAGCAGGGTATCGAGGGGCACCTCGTACGACATGGCGCGAGGCACCATGGCCAGTGCCTGGGCAGTGTCGCCGGCCATGATGTCGGCCACAACGGCATTGCCGTAGGTGGAGACGCGCCGGGGCTGCTGCTCGAGCATGAGCAGGTACATGGCGTTGGCACTGGCCCATTCTCCGTTGTCGAAGAACCGGACAGCTTTGCCTTCGAGCCGCTCGTAGTCGGTCTGTTGGGCTGACAAACCCGTTATGGCTGCCGCGATGATGGCGGCGATGATGAGTAGTTTACGCATTTGTTATCATAACAACCTGTTATAGGGTAGTGTTTATGGTCTGCGGCGACAATCCGTGGCGATAGACGGTGATGGTCATGTCGGACTCGTTGGTGAGGACGAGCGGACCGCTGTCAGGGACGCCGGGGCGCCCGATACGGATGTCGGTCCCGCCGTCCCGAGTGGTGACGACCATGTCAGCCTCGGTCGGGCTGTCGACAAACCGCACCCTCGAGTCGGCGGCGCTGACCGGACGGCGCCACGCCGTCGGGCAGCACACCGTGGCCGGCCGGAAACGGGCCACCAACCGCAACACCATGCGCTGTATCCGGGCCGTGCGCTTGTCGGGCGCCGCGCGGCTGATGGCGGTGTCGGCATAGTAGGGCGGTTGGTCGGGCAATACGGCCGTTATCAGCTCGTAGGCCAACGGCGAGTGGACGCCGAAGCCGAGTCCGTGCCGCAGGGTGGACAGACGTCGCAGCAAACTCATATCAGACGGCTTTGGAGCAATCGGACTTGGTGTCCTCGGGCTTGCGTATGTATCCGGCAAAGAGTGCCAGGGCGCACAGCAGGTAGATGACGGTGACGCAGCAGTAGGCTACGGTCGAGGTGACGTGGATGGACTGAGGGTCAAAGGTCATGACGACAGTGTGCTTGCCGGCGGGAACGCGCAGGGCACGCAGCACATAATTGACGCGGCCGAGCGAGGCTTCCTTGCCGTCGATGGTGGCGTGCCATCCCCAGGGGAACCATACCTCGCTGAACACGGCGAGACCGCCCTTGCGGGTATCGACAGTGTAGGTCAGGCGGTTGGGCGTCTCGTTGTCGAGGTGGATGTAGTCGCCTTGGCTGCGGGCAACGGCCTCGGCGCCGAGGATGTCCTTGAAGCGGGCATCGGCCACTGCGGCATTGGCCGGGTCGAGTGCTTGCAGGGCTGCCATTTCGGCGTCGGCACCGGCCACATAGTCGATGTTGTCCACCAGCCATGCCGGACCGAGAGCCTGCTTGTTGAGGTAAACGCGGTTGCCGTCGTTGCCGGGATAGATGAGGTACTTGGTGTTGAGCATCGAGATGAGGTTCCAGTCGGCGCCGGAGGGTTCCTTACCATACATGATGTCGTCGGCAATGGCTGCGTAGAGGTTATTGAGGCCGGGGTAGAGACGGCGTTCGAGCAGGTCGTTGTAGCGGTTCAGTTTGGCCGCGTGGTAGCCGCCGATGGTGTGGTGGAAGTAGGAGCGGCGCGGGTCACCGAAGCCCTTCAGGTCGGCCACTCGGTAGTAGCCCTTGTCTTGCATGATCTGTAAGTCGGCATCATCGGGCTCGATGACGTCGTCGAGCAGAGAGCGCTCCACGAAGTTCTCGTGGTCGACGTAACGCTTGTCGAGGGTGTATAGGTCGGCACCCACGATAAGGCCGATGCCGAGGCATGCCAGGCCGCGGCTGATGCGGCTGCGCAGGGTGAGGAAGATGACCGCTGCACCAAGCAGCAGCACGGTCATCGAGCGCAGGGCGTCGGCGCTTACTATCGAGTAGCGCAGGCTCTGAACATTGTCTATCGTGGCCTGGATCTGAGCGGGGTTATATATCAGGCCTTCTTTGTCAAGTTCGGCCGGCAGATTGGTCAGCATCTCAGTCTCTTGGGGGGTGAGGGCGTTGCCGAAGATGGAGGGGCTGACGTAGGCCAGGATGCAGATGAACAGCGGGAATATGAAGGCCACGCTGAGGCCGAGCTGTACCTGCTTGTTGCGCAGGGGGTCGTTCATGGTGAACAACTTGTGCAGCGCGAGCACTCCGAGCAGCGGCATACACAGGCAGGCGATGACCAGGGCGGTCTCGGCGGCGCGGAACTTGTTGTACAGCGGTACGTTGTATATCAGGAAGTCGGTGAGGGCCTCGAAGTGGTTGCCCATGGCCATCATGGCCGACAGCAACGTGGCCACGAGGAGTACCCATTTTATGGGTCCCGAAACGATGAAGCAGCCAAGGAGGAATAGCGCGAACACCAGGGCGCCGACGTAGAACGGGCCGTTGGTGAAGTCCTTGCCGCCGAAATACTCGGTGAGCTGACTGAACACGGGGATGGTCATGCCCTGGCCGTCGGGGGTACGGACGTAGGGTTCGGACTCGGCCATGCGGATGTCGAAATGCTCGTTTTCGGACAGCAGCAGTGGCTTGCTCTGACCTTCGACGGGCTTGATGGAGGCCCCGCCCTTGATGTTGGGGATGAGCAGCGACAGCGATTCCTCGGGCAGGTTGGACCAACCGCCGATTTCCGATTTGGGCAGGCCGCCGGTGGGTCGTTCGGCGGGTTGGGCGTCGTCGGCTTTCTTAAGGGGTGTCAGCTCGCTGGCTGCGCGCTTGGTCTCCTTGGAGTACTCGTAGGTGTTGTACAGACTGGGCAGGTTGGCACCGAAGGCCAGGGCACAGGCTACGATGAGTACGCCGGTGCTCGCCAACCAGTGGCGCAGGCGGCGGTCCATGCCGGCGCGCGCCATGAAGGCGATGACGAGCAGCGCCATCAGGAAGCCGAAATAGTAGGTTATCTGGGGGTGGTTGGCATTGAGCTCCATCATCAGGAACAGCGCCAGGATGGCTGCGCCGGCGATGCGTCGGCCGCGGTAGATCATGATGAGGCCACCGATAGTGGGAGGCACGTAGGCAAGGGCGACAAACTTCCATATATGGCCGGCGCCGATGATGATGACGAAGTAGCTGGACAGACCCCAGGCGAGGGCGCCAATGAGGGCATACCACCAGCGCAGCTTGAGGCACGTAAGCATGATCAGGAAGCCGAACATCATCATGAACATCAGGTTGCTCGGTGCTGGCAGCCCCATGCCGTAGACGCTGTTGATCCACGTGAAGAGGCTGTTCGACGGGTACTCGGGTGCTATCTGGAAGGTTGGCATGCCGGAGAACAGCGAGTTGGTCCACAGGGCTTTTTCGCCGGTGGCGGCTTCGTACTCCTGGGCCTCGTGACCGTTAGCCAGACCTTGCACCATGTCGCTTTGGGCCAAGGTGTTGCCTTTGAAGTTGTCGGGATAGAAGAACGCCACCGACACTATCATCAGCACGGCCATGGAGACGAGGAATCCCCATACATTCTGTTTCTTGACGGCCTTGGCCAGGTTGCCCGGCAGGTCGGCCAGCTGTTGGCTCACCGTGCGGGCGGATTTGGGTGTTTCGGTACTCATATTTTAATGTTGGTTTAATATTTGAAGGATGAACCGCCGAGGAACTCGCGCAGCAGCGATGTGGGCGGGATGGCATCGGGGGCGATGCGGCGGAAGTAGTGGAGGAAGCGGCGCAGGCGGTAGGCTTGGGCATACTCAGGGCAGTTGGCGGGCACGCGGTCGAGGATGGCCTCGGCGTAGTCCTTGATGACGGCCAATTCGAACAGCAGCGACGAGTTGAACATCGCGTCGGCGTTCTCCTTGTAAGGGAATATCCAACGTTCCTCGCCGCGACGCACCGACGGCCACCGGCGGATGGTGTCCTCGGCGCTGATGCCGCGGTACTTGTAGTCGCGGACAATGCGGCGCAGCAGGCGGTTGTCGGTGGTGGGTATCCAGTTGTGGTTGTCGATCGACAGTGTGGTAAGAGCCGACACGTAGATGCGGAATTTCATCTCCTCGGGTATCTGGCGTGTCAGTTCGTCGTTGAGGCCGTGGATGCCCTCGATGAGCAGTATCGAGCCTTCCTCGAGGCGGATGCGGTTGCCCTTGTAGAATCGTTGGCCGGTCTCGAACGAGTAGGACGGCAACTCTATTTCTTCGCCTGCGAGCAGGCGGTTGATGTCGCTGTTGAACAGCTCGAGGTCGAGGGCGTAGAGGCTCTCGAAGTCGTAGTCGCCGTCAGCATCGCGCGGTGTGTGGACACGGTCGACGAAGTAGTCGTCGAGGCTTATCATGACGGGTTTCAACAGGTTGGCCATCAGTTGAATGGCGAGGCGTTTGGTGGTCGTGGTCTTACCCGATGACGAGGGTCCGGCAATGAGCACGACACGCGCGCCACCGGCTGCGTAACGCTCGGCGATACGGTCGCTGATGGAGCTGAGGCGCTTGGTGTGCAGTGTTTCGGCCACGTTGATCAGGTCGGCCGGGCGCCCGTTGAGCACCACGCGGTTCATCTCGCCGACATTGCTGACGCCGACGATGCGGTTGAAGTCGATGTGCTCCTTGAATGCCTTGTACATCAGTGGTTGGGCTATCGTGGGCGGTACCTTCGTCGGGTCGGCGGGGTCGTAAGCCTTGAGCAGGAAGCCGTCGCCGTTGTAAGCCGTCAGCTCGAAGACGTTGATCATGCCGGTGCGGGGTGCCAGGCAGCCGTAGAAGTTGTCGGCCACGTTGTCCAGGGTATAGTATGTCGTTTCGATGTTGTCGATGGTTTTGAGCAAGAGCACCTTGGAGCGGAGACCCTCGTCCTCGAAGCGGGCGATGGCGCGGTCGGTGGGTGCGGTGTGGAACACGAAGGGGATGTCGCGGTCGACGAGGCGCTGCATTGCGGCGGTAAGTACGCGAGCGTTGTCGTCGGTGGGTTCGACGCCCGGTATACGCACGAACAGGCCGTTTGACACGCGGTGTTCTACTCGCATCGATGCACCCGTAAAGGTCTTGGTGATAGCGTAGTAGAGCATCATGCACAGGCTGTGCACGTAAACGCGATGGCCGGACTCGCAGTTCTTGCCGAGGAACTCAATTCGTTTCGAGCCGTACACCTGGTAGTGCAAGCCCTCGTCCTTGTTGTTAACGCGGGCAAGGATGGGCGTGAACCCGAGTTGGGGTTCAATTTGCTCGGCTATTTCGAGCAGCGTAATGCCGCCTTCGACGCTCACGGTGGAGTCGAGGTTGGCTATATATACCTCAATGGGTTGGATGGGGTTTTTGGATCGGATAAACATGTTTTATGCTTGATGTTTCACGTGAAACGGTGATTTTCAGGGTTTATGGGATAAGCTTGTATTGTCAGGGTTTATGGGAGTAGCTTTTTGAGAGAATGGAGGCGGTGTTTGCGACGCAAATCTGCCTGCATCACGTCCACCCCTTTTTGCCCGGCCTCATCGCCGTCCATGCCGGCAAGCGGACCGTACAATGCCGCCAAGCGGCGTGGACCGTCGGGGGCTGTAATGTTGATATTGCGGAAGTTAGAGAAGGCTTGCTTCCCGCTGAGGGGGTGGTCGAAGATGGTCATACGGTTCAGGTCGAGGAGGTCGAACACCACTTTACCTTGCTCGTCCATGTCCCACAGCACGTTACCCGGCGAAAAGTCGTGGTGGAGTATACCCTTGGTGTGTAGCTCTCGCATGAATTTTGCCAACGCGGGGAGCACCTTCGCTTGCTCTTCCTCGGGCCATTCTTCCCAACGGCGCATGTTGTGGCGCAGCGGCGACTGGAGACATATATAATATGACTGCTTCAACTTGCCCTGGTGGCTACATTCAATCCACGCTACCGGTTCGGGAGTCGGGAGGCCGCGTCGTAGCAGCTCGGCGGCATGTTCATACGACCGCCGGGCTTTCGAAGCGCGCAGGTTGCGGTAGATGTAGCTGTTGGGGAACGACGGGCAGCGGAACGACTTGATGTTCAGCAGTATACCGTCCACAGAGATGTTGTACAGCCGGTTGCGACCCTCGTAGATGCATACGGCCTCGGACGGTACACCTTCTGATGCGAGGTGACCGATGAACTGCGCAAGTCGTTCGGCATATTTGGGGTTTATGTATGTCTGTATTTTCATCTCAATTCGTTCAGCAGATTTTTCACCCGTTCGGCATAGAGCTCGGGTGTGTATTGAGCGCGGTATTTTGCCACGGCATCGGCAGACATTCTTGTACGCTTTTCGGGGTCAAGCCAATCGGTTAGTTGGCTGGGTGACACACCCGGTATTCCGTTGGACATTAGCACTTTCTCTATATCCGACGGTGCACCGGTAACCGACTCGATAAAACCGTCGGCTTGTGGAAGTAGTGTGTCCATGTCGGCTTCGTCGCCGAGCCACGTCACGTCGAGTCGGTTGGCTCGGGCTCGTTTTACTACAGGCATCACATAACGTGCTTTTGCCGTGCCGGCAACGATTACTTTGGGTTGGTGGGCGTCGTCAAGGCGAGCTATCGAGTCGAGCATCTTGCCGAGGGTGTCTGCAGTGCCGATAGGTCCGACGTAGACGAGGGTTAGTTTGTCCTTAGCTTGCTTTATTATATCTATGTTATATGGTGCCGGTCGGGGGATGACGATGTTTCGACGGACAAGGTGGATATTCTTGACGTTCTGCCAGGCGTGTTGCGTCGGTTCGTTCTCGAAAACGATAGCGTCAAGACCCCCGGTGACTTCGCGGTACAATGACTCGGGTAGCGGAGTGTCGGTCGTAACATACAGTATGATGGGGTAGGGGAGAGGTGCGTCTTTGGTCGCGTTGACTTTGCGTGCCGAGATGGCGGCGAGGGCTTGGTTCGGTCGGTATGCTACGACAGCGTCCGGTGTCTTCGCCTTGCATCGACTCGCAATGGACATCGTGGTCATGAAGTTGAATAATGCCGGCGCGACGTACTCTGTCACGACACCGTTCTCATTAAGTAAGGTGTCGTAAGGGTGTTGTTCGGACGCTATTTTATAGATTAACATCTATTTTTGGTTTTGTTAAAATTACTTTAATCTAAATTGAAAATCCTGCCGTTTTTTGCGACCGGTTGACCGAAAAAATATTTTCACGCGATTCTCAGAGGGTTAAAATTTTGATAGTAGCCAGTGTATCAGGATTATAAGGTTAATTTTGACTCTCTCAAAAAATCGTCGGAAAAATGCGCAAGTATATTTTTGGCGGTAATTCTCGGCTTTGTCTACAAAAGTAGCAAAAAAATTAGTAACTTTGAACAACCGTTTCATTTTTATCGAAGCGGAGCGAAGTAATGAAAATTGATTATAATGTCGAGGGCGTCGAAATGCCCGACATAGACCGCAAACTCATTGCGAAGTGGATTTCGGCTGTCGCCGAGCGTCACGACCGCATTGCCGGTAATATAACTTATATATTTACCGACGACGCGGGTATACTCGCTGTCAACCGTGAGTTTCTCCAACACGACTATTATACAGACATCATTACTTTCGATTATTCGCGGCGTCGTCTTATCTCGGGTGACCTGTACATCTCGCTTGATACCGTGCGAAGCAATGCCGAATTGGTTGGAGCGACATACGAAGACGAGTTGAATCGCGTTATTATCCACGGTGTGCTCCACCTCTGCGGTATCAATGACAAGGGTCCCGGCGAGCGCGAAATTATGGAAGCTCACGAGAACGAGGCCCTTGCGGTCTTAGCTCAACTTGCTGCAAATTGCTAATACACAATGTATTAAACCATATATGACTTTAGATTATGATGTTGTAGTTGTCGGCGCCGGCCATGCCGGGTGCGAGGCGGCCCATGCGGCTGCCCGTGTCGGTGCGCGTACGCTGCTGGTAACTATGGACATGAACAAAATTGCGCAGATGAGCTGTAACCCGGCTGTGGGTGGTATAGCTAAAGGCCAGATAGTCCGAGAGATAGATGCACTTGGCGGTCAGATGGGCCGTATCACTGACCTTACAGCTATCCAGTTCCGAATGCTCAACCGTTCCAAGGGACCGGCTATGTGGAGTCCGCGTGCTCAGAGCGATCGCATGAAGTTTAGCGCCGCATGGCGTGAAACGCTTGAGAATACCACCAATCTCGATATGTGGCAAGATGAGGTAGTTTCGTTTATTATTAATGACCAACCGGAAGGGTCTGATTACAAGTCTATTGGCGGTGTGATCACCAAAAATGGAACAAGAATCCACGCCAAAGCTGTTGTACTTACCAATGGTACTTTCCTTAACGGATTGATGCATATAGGCCGAACTCAAATCGAAGGTGGCCGTGTCGCTGAACCCGCTTCGCATGGTCTCACTGAGCAATTGTTATCCCTTGGTTTTCACCCGGATAGGATGAAGACGGGAACACCTGTTCGAATAGACGGGCGTTCGGTTGATTGGTCATTGACAACTCGCCAAGACGGAGATGATGACCCGGATCTCGGGTTCAGTTACGATCCTGATGTACGTCGCGTTTTGAAGCAACGTCCCTGTTATATCCTTTACACCAATGAGCAGACACACGAAGTTTTACGACGTGGTCTGCCGGATTCACCTCTTTATAACGGACAAATCAAGAGTATCGGTCCGCGTTATTGTCCTTCAATAGAGACCAAGATAGTTACTTTTGCCGACAAAACAGAACATCAACTGTTCCTTGAACCGGAAGGTGAAACAACACAAGAATATTATCTGAACGGGTTTAGTTCTTCGCTCCCGATAGACATACAAGTAGAAGCGCTAAAGACTATACCTGCGCTGCGAAATGTGCGTATCTATCGACCGGGATATGCTATCGAGTATGACTTTTTTGACCCGCGCGATTTGCGCGCAACTCTCGAAACAAAACTTGTATCAGGTCTCTATTTTGCCGGTCAGATTAATGGTACGACAGGGTACGAAGAAGCTGCAGGGCAAGGTCTCGTGGCCGGTGCAAACGCAGCGCTTAAGGTATTCGGAAAGCCCGAATTGGTGTTACGTCGCGACCAGGCTTATATTGGAGTTTTGATTGACGACTTAATCACTAAAGGTGTCGACGAGCCTTACCGAATGTTTACCAGTCGTGCCGAGTATCGAATACTGTTACGCCAGGATGATGCGGACGTGCGTCTGACTCCCATAGGGTACGAGTATGGTCTGGTAGGCGAACGGCAAATGCAAAATCTTCATACCAAACTTGAGCATCGCGATCGTCTAATTGAATTTATTCGAAACGAGTCAGTAAAGACATCACAGGTCGAAGGTCTTTTGGAAAGGGTAGGGTGCACACCGCTCAAGCAAGGTGTGAAACTTGTCGACCTTGTTTTGCGTCCGCAGCTGACAATCGAGTTGCTTGCTGCTGAACTCCCGTCCTTGCAAGCACAGCTTGAAACTATACCCGTGAAGATTCGAAAAGAGGTTGTGGAGGCTGCACAAATTTTGCTGAAGTACGAAGGGTATATTGCTCGCGAGCGAATGCAAGCCGACAAGTTACTTCGACTCGAAAACGTTCGATTGCGACAAGACCTCAATTATGCCGAGCTGACGTCACTGTCAACGGAAGCCCGCCAAAAACTTGACCGTTTGAAACCAACCTCGATTGGTCAGGCTTCACGCATCCCCGGTGTCTCGCCGAGCGATATTAATATTCTCTTGTTGCTACACGGGCGGTAAGTGTGTAATGTTCCACGTGAAACACTTTTACACCTAATTCATGTAGTGTTAATGAGTTACGGCTAATTTCAGAAATCGAAAATTTTCAAACAATCATAACAAAAGACAATGGAATATATCAAATCAAAAATTCGTGACGTTGTCGATTTTCCCTCGAAGGGTATCGTCTTCAAGGATCTGACAACTGTTTTCAAGGACCCCCGCGCCCTCCATATCATTGGTTGGGACCTTAGTCAATTGTACCGCGACAAGGGCGTGACCAAGGTGGTGGGTATTGAGTCACGCGGATTTATCGGTGGCTCGATACTGGCGTTTGAACTTGGTGCCGGTTTCGTGCCCGCGCGCAAGCCCGGCAAGTTGCCTGCCGACACCGTGCGTGCCGAGTATCAGAAGGAGTACGGTGTCGATGTTATCGAGATGCACCGCGACGCCATCACTCCCGACGACATCGTGGTTATTCACGATGACGTACTCGCCACCGGTGGCACTATGGCTGCTGCATACAACCTTGTCAAGAGCATGAACCCGAAAAAGATCTATATCAATTTCATCATCGAACTGAGCACCCTCAACGGCCGCGCCAACCTCCCCGCCGACGCCGAAGTCACCTCCCTTATTAAGTATTAGTCCCGGCGGCCCGAATGTAGTGTCGTGACCTGTCACGACCGCAGCGCAAGTGGTCCAAGCCAGGAGCACAGGAGTACTTTTGTTCCGATTGGTCCAAGACAGGAGTACAAGAGTACATTTTTGGTGGACAATCCGAATGTAGGGACATGCCTCAGGCATGTCTTGGGTGGCAAAACGGCGATATGGTTGCAGTAGGGACGCGATTCATCGCGTCCGCGGCAAGGGAGAGTTACCCGCGGCCTTGTTGTTACGCATTGAGAATCAGAGCGGTAGGAAGACATGCCGGAGGCATGTCCCTACGGGGATGCGGACGCGAGGAATCACGTCCGCGGTAAGGTGCATTGGGGTGGCGTCCGCAGGACGCAGACCACCGCGTAACCGGGTACGTCGAGCATCGCGAGACGTGCCCGGGTGGGAATCGACCCCACGGTAAGGCGTGCCGCAGGTACGCCGAACATGGGCCAAGGAGAAAGTTCACCGAGTAACAATAAGTCGGCGTTCTCCAAACGCCTGTGATTCAGCGTAAACCAGTCCCCGCACGTCTCGCTTCGCTCGACGTACGGGCTAGTTAGAGTCGGCGCCCTCCAGGCGCCCGCGACGTGGGGCGGATGCGATGAATCGCTTCCCTACCATCATCGAATTGTCACAAGGATGCACCGTAGCGCATCCGTACATTTGTAAGAAGTGTGTCCCTGCGGCAGCGGGGGTGATACCATTGCTGCCACCCCCCCCCTTCCCTTTGGGGAGGGCCGGGGAGGGGCCAAAGTAATTTGTTTTATGGCTAAGCACGAGAAATCACCTGAACTGAAGGAAAAAATATCGTTTTTGCCCGATACGCCGGGGGTGTACACCTATTACGACGCGTCGGGTAAGATAATTTATGTCGGTAAGGCTAAAAACTTGAAACGTCGCGTATCGTCGTACTTCAACCGTACCCACGACAGTCTGCGCACCAACTTGCTTGTGCGTGCCATCGCCGACATGAGCTATATTGTCGTGCCTACCGAGCAGGATGCCCTGAATCTCGAAAACTCGATGATCAAGGAGCACCAGCCGCGGTACAATGTGTTGCTTAAGGACGATAAGTCGTATCCGTGGATTGTCGTTACCAACGAGATGTACCCCCGTGTGTTCCTCACTCGCCAGCATATCAAGGACGGATCGAAATACTACGGCCCGTACACCAATGTGTCGGTCGCGAAGACGGTACTCCAGCTCATCCAGGAACTGTACCCTGTGCGCACATGCCGCCTGCCGATAACGCAGAACTATATCGACCGCGGGAAGGGCCGCTTGTGCCTCAAATACCACATCAAGAAGTGCCCCGGTTGCTGCACGGGACTAATCAGCGAGGCGGAGTACGGCAAGCACATCGACCAGATCAAGCAGATTTTGCGCGGCGACACCCATCAGCTCATGGAGTACCTGCGCAGCGAGATGGAGCGCCTGTCCGGCGAGTTGAAATTCGAGGAGGCACAGGAACTCAAGCAGCGTTACGACATGCTGGCCAACTACCGCAGTCGCAGCGTCATCGTGTCGCAAACCATCAACGAACTCGACGTGTTCGGCATCGACGATGACGACCGCGACGTCTATATCAACTATATGCACATCCGGCGTGGCGCCGTGGTGCGCTCGGTGACGTTGCGCTACAAACGCCGCCTCGAGGAGACTCAAGCCGAACTTCTCGCCCTGGCCATGGACGAGATACGCACCACCCTCGGCGTCACCTACGACGAGGTAGTCGTGGCCGCTGCCCCCGAGGTCGAGATGCCCGACGTGGTCTTCACCGTGCCCCATCGCGGCGACAAGGCGAAGCTGCTCGAGGTGTCGCAGCGCAACGCCCGCCAGGCCAAGATAGACGACCTCAAGCACCTCGAGAAGCACAACCCCGAGGAGCGCACCGAGCAACTGTTGCGCCGCATGCAGGCCGACTTCCGCCTGCCCGAGTTGCCACGCCATATAGAATGCTTCGACAACTCTAACATTCAGGGTACCAACCCCGTAGCGTCGTGCGTAGTGTTCCGCAACGGCAAACCGAGCAAGCGCGACTACCGCCATTTCAAGATCAAGACCGTCGAAGGCCCGGACGATTTCGCCTCGATGCGCGAGGTCCTCACCCGCCGTTATACGCGCCTTATGCAGGAGGGCGAGGACCTGCCGCAGCTCATCGTCGTCGACGGTGGCAAGGGTCAACTCAGTGCCGCCGTCGAGGCCCTCGATGCCATCGGCCTGCGCGGCGTCATCTCGGTGGTCGGCATAGCCAAGCGCCTCGAAGAGATATATTTCCCGGGCGACTCCGTGCCGCTGTATATCTCGAAGACCAGCGAGTCGCTGCGCGTCATCCAGCACCTGCGCGACGAGGCCCACCGCTTTGGCATCACCTTCCACCGCGACCTGCGCAGCAAGTCGCAGATACACAGCCGATTGGATGAAATCAAAGGCATCGGTCCCGCCACTGCCGGCACCCTGCTTCGCCACTTCAAGAGCGTAGCCCGCATCGAGGCCGCCTCCGTCCAGGAGATAGCCACCATCATCGGCCCCGCCAAAGCCAAGCTCGTCAAGGAAGGGTTGGCAAACGGCCCCACCCCGGCCCTCCCCAAAGGGGAGGGGGAACGGCCCTGAAGTAGCGTCGCAACGAGCGAAGTGTGGTCCAAGACAGGAGCACAGGAGGACTTTTAGGGTTGGTCCAGGACAGGAGCACAGGAGGACTTTTTTGGGGGGCATCCAATTGTAGGGACATGCCTTCGGCATGTCTTCATAACGTATTGGTTAACAGTTACAACCCTGACATGCCAAAGGCATGGCCTACAGAAGTATGTACTGCTGTACTCCTGTCTTCGACCCATCTTCTGCACTCCTGTCTTGGACCTAATACGAGGACTCGGACGCGAAAATTCGCGTCCCTACTGCTACTATGGCAGTATTGGGGTTGATTTAGTTAA
>CAZNGJ010000063.1:7879-14497 GCA_964572615.1 uncultured Bacteroides sp. | reverse complement strand
CCCATCTCCCAGAAATTGTCGTGCTTGTTGCCGTTGATGATGTGATCCTTTGCCACGTGCTTCTCCCAGATGGCTGCGGCTTCGTCGTCGCGACTCAGGCCATCCTCCTTAGAGCCCTCGAAGACAGTGACATACAGACGTGATGGGTCGAGTTTGAGTACATCCACCAGGTATTCCCATGCCCAGTCGATTGCTTCGGCCTTGAAGTAGTCGCCGAACGACCAGTTGCCGAGCATCTCGAACATGGTATGGTGGTAAGTATCCATGCCCACTTCCTCCAAATCGTTATGCTTGCCGCTGACACGCAGACACTTCTGACTGTCGGTAACGCGGGTATTCTTGGCGGCCTTGTTGCCCAGGATGATGTCCTTGAACTGGTTCATGCCGGCATTGGTAAACATAAGGGTCGGATCGTCCTTGATGACCAGCGGAGCCGAGGGTACCACTGTGTGACCTTTGCACTTGAAGAACTCCTTGAATGAATCTCGTATTTCTTTGGATGTCAACATTTTATATCTTTATCTTGGTTATTTGTCATTTTTGAGTGTCACCCGGTGTACTATCGGGTGAAAGTGAGAGGTCGGGGCTGATTGAAGACGTGAGCTACACGATAATGCAAGCGATGGCCGATAAGAGGCGTCCAATGGCATTTGGACAGCACCATGTTGTCGCTGACCTCGAAGCCGATGGGCACGTGTTCTACCAGCACCATATCGGGAACGTAACCGACCTCGATTTTGCCGTAATTCTTAAGCCCGAAAATGCGCGCGGGGTTCTCTGCCATTGTGCGCATAGCCACTTCGGGGCCGAACATATCGAGTATCAGCGGAAGCGAAAACTGTACCATCGGGGCGCCGGACATGGCCGAGAGGGCATTGCCTTGCTTGTCTGCGATGGTGTGGGGAGCATGGTCGGTAGCGATAATGTCGATGGTGCCGTCGAGCACACCGCGACGCAAAGCTTCGCGATGCTGCGGAGCCTTTATCGACGGATTCATCTTGATGCGCGAGCCCAGGCGGTCGTAGTCGTCGGTGGTGAAGAGCAGGTGGTGGGGAGACACTTCGGCCGTGATGTTCAGACCTTCGGCCTTCGCGCGACGAACCATCTCTACCTCGTCGGCTGTCGACAGATGTGCAATATGGAGCCGAGCAGAGGAATGACGGCGCAGCAACTCGATAGCGTGGGCCGTGGCCGATACACAAGCCTCGACAGGGCGAATATTGGTGTGCTCGAAAACCGGAGGATTATTGTCGTACTTTTCGGCAATGCGCTCTTTGGCCTCGGCGATAACCGCTTCGTCCTCAGCGTGTACCACAATAGGTACAGTGATCGATTCGAACAGCGAGTCGAGCATACGCTCGTCGTCGACAAGCATATTACCGGTCGACGAACCCAAAAACACCTTCACGCCGGGAATATGGGAGAAGTCGGCTTTGCGCAACTCCTCGAGATTAGAGTTTGTTGCACCGATAAAGAAAGCATAGCTGATGGCCGAGTTCTCGGCGGCAGCAGCCATCTTCGAGTTCCATGCAGCTACCGTAGTCGTCTGCGGAACCGTATTGGGCATATCGAAGTAAGCCGTTACACCGCCGGCTCGGGCGGCACGACTCTCGGCGGCTATATCACCCTTTTGTTCCAATCCCGGTTGACGGAAATGGACATGGGCGTCAATGGCACCGGGGAGCAGCGTAAGACCGCTTCCATTGATGACGGTATCGACATCGACCGGATCAGTCTTGGGGCGGCCTACATATATAATATGTGTATCGCTAAACAGCACCTCGGCCGGACGTTCGGAACAGCCGGGGATGACGACGTTGCGCAATAATGTTGTTTTCAAGCTATTAAGTTTGAACGTTAACGGTAAGGACAGACCTGTCAGTCAGTCACTTTTTTATCGGGATAGGGATGGACGCGCCGCTTCTTGGGATTGAAAATAGCGTTCCAACGCAGACGGACCACACCGAACAAGGCCTCGCCGAAGATACCGCTGCTCATCTTGCTTGTGCCGAGCATGCGGTTGACAAAAATGATGGGCACCTCGACAACGCGATAGCCGAGCTGGTGTGCCGTAAACTTCATCTCGATCTGGAAGGCGTAGCCCTTGAACTTGATTTTGTCGAGATCCATATCCTCGAGCACCTCACGGCGATAGCACACAAAGCCTGCCGTTGTGTCGCGGGTCTTCATGCGTGTCACCAGTCGCACATACGCCGACGCGTAATACGACATCAGCACACGGCCCATCGGCCAGTTGACGACATTGACACCGGTCACATAGCGCGAGCCGACAGCCACGTCACCCTCGCCGTCGGCCACTGCGGAGCGCAGTTTGAGCAGATCGGCGGGATTGTGCGAAAAGTCGGCATCCATCTCGCAGATATACTTGTATCCGTTGGCCAATCCCCACTTGAAGCCCTCGATATAGGCTGTGCCCAGACCAAGCTTGCCGGCGCGTTCGATGATATGTACGCGACCCGGAAAGGAGGCTATCTTCTCCTTGACAATATCGGCGGTGCCGTCGGGCGAGTTGTCGTCGATGACCAGGATGTCGAACAGGTCGCCGTCCAACGCCAGCACGGCGTTGATGATAGCGGCAGCGTTCTCCTTCTCGTTGTACATCGGGATGATGACCAGCGAGTCGCGCATTGGGCCGGATGGTGTTGTGATGTCAGGCATTGAAGGGTGTGTGGGTAAACAGATGTTTGTTGCAGTACGGTGACTATGAAACGGGCATTTATGAAATAGCCGTGGCGGCGCCGTATGCGTGCCGTCACGTCACTATTTCGCGACCGTGTGAGATCGGATCAGAGCGGAGCCCTTACTTCTTTTCCTCGGCGGGAGCAGCCTGACTCTGAGCGTTCAGACCTTCGATGATCTCCTTGGTGATATCGAGGGCGGGGTTGAAGTAAGCACCGGCAGCCTTGTGCAGGATAGCGTCGAAATGCTTGTCCTGATTATACTTGATAATGTAATTGTCGATAGCCTGGATAAGGGTCTGCTGAACCTTGGCGGCTTCGGCCTCGAAGGCCTGGGCACGCTTGCCGTAGTTGGTCTCGGAGGTCTGACCGAGCGCCTGCAGGTCGCGCATATCCTTCTCGTAGCTTTCCTGGGTCAGATAGCCGTTGCTGTTGGCTTTCTGCTGAATTTCGTTCTGTTTCTTCTGGAGCTGCTGACCGAGCGAGTTCTGATACTGCTGGAGTTCGAGGGCCTTCTTCTGAATCTTCTCCATCTCCTGGACAGCATAACCGTAGTTGGCAAGCACGGAGTCGATGTCGACATAACGAATGTTGATGTTGGAAGCGAAGCCTTCGTGTTCAACCTTCGCGGTGTCGGGAGTCTGGATGGCATCCTTGCCTTCGGCGTTGTCGTCGGTTTTCTGTGCGTCTCCGCACGAAGCCATGGTCAGAGCTGCGCAAGCCAGCAGCGACAGGACCATAACAGAGGTTTTTTTCATCGGGTAGAAGTGTGTAAATGGTTTGGTGTAATCCCCGACCGGGGATATACTGTATTTCTTTATTTCGTTTTCGTTTTATGCGCGGTCTTCGGGCGCCCCCGGTCGAAATCGTGCTGACAGACATGCCCCGAAGGGAAACGCCCGTTTTTAACAAACAGCACTTTGACGGCCATGGCGAGCAATGCTCCCAAAAGCAGCACAACGGCAACTGTTATTGTCAGAAACAAGGTGTTCATCAGTGCGAAATCTACTTAAAAAACGTGTGTTTCACGTTTTCAGAGTGCAAATATATAAAAGTAATTAGAATTATTGGGCCAATGTCAATTTTATTTTGTAACTTAGTGGTCGATTTCGGGGCTTATTTAACAAAGTTTTTGACTATGTAAGACTATTTAAGTGCACAAGCCCCGCCAAACTGCGTTTATAACATATAAAACAACCTATACATAACCTCTAAAAATTCATCCCCATCATGGAAATGAAAGACCTCGAACCGAAAAACGTTTTCGGTATATTCGACGAGATTACCCGCGTTCCCCGTCCCTCGAAAAAGGAAGGCAAGATACGTCAGTGGCTTCTTGATTTCGCCAAGAAGCATAACCTCGCAGCCAAGACCGACGCTGTCGGCAACGTTGTGATTTCGAAACCCGCCACCCCCGGCCACGAGGATGCCCCCGGCATCATCATGCAGGCCCACATGGACATGGTGTGCGAGAGCAACGATAAGTCGTTCGACTTCGAGAACACCGGCATCACCACCATCGTCGACGGCGACTGGGTACACGCCGACGGCACCACCCTTGGTGCTGACAACGGTATCGGTATCGCCGGCGCCCTTGCCGCCCTCACCGACGAGACCCTCGTGCACGGTCCGCTCGAAGCTCTTATCACTGTCGACGAAGAGACCGGCCTTACCGGCGCTAACAACCTTGGCGACGACATGATCCACGGCTCGATGCTGCTCAACCTGGACAGTGAAGACGATGCAGAGATATTTGTTGGCTGCGCAGGCGGTGTCGATACCACCTGCACCTTCTCGTACAAGCGTTCGGTTGCTCCCACCGACTTCCACTACTTCAAATTCGACCTCAGCAAAGGCCAGGGAGGTCACTCGGGCAGCGACATCAACGCCGGCCGTGCCAACGCCGTTCAGCTCCTTGCCCGCTTCCTGTGGACTCTGTCGCAAAAGCACGACATCTCGCTGTGTGACATCGACGGCGGCAACCTGCGCAACGCCATCCCCCGCGCCGCTCACGCCGTATTCGGCGTCGACACCGCCAAGCGTGACGAAATCGTAGTCGACTTCAACACATTTGTAGCCGAAGTCGAGAACGAATATGCCGGCATCGAGACCACCCTCGAAATGACTCTCGAATCGCACGACCGTCCCGAATTTGCTATCGACCACGACACCACCGGCCGTCTGTTGGCTGCCCTGTACAGCGCACCCCACGGTGTCATCTCCATGAGCCGCGACCTCGAAGGCCTCGTAGAGACCTCGACCAACCTGGCCAGCATCAAGATGAAGGAAGACAACGAAATCCTCGTTACCACAAGCCAGCGCAGCTCGGTTGAGTCACGCAAGTGGGACATCGCCCACCGCGTCGAAGCCCTCTTCAAACTGGCAGGTGCCAAGGTCACCCACGGCGACGGCTATCCCGGCTGGGCTCCCAACATGAACTCGACCATCATGAAGATTGCCGGCGAAGCTTACCACGAGCTGTACGGTATCCAGCCCGCCATCAAGGCCATCCACGCCGGCCTCGAATGCGGTCTGTTCCTGCAGAAGTATCCCCACCTCGACATGGTGTCGTTCGGTCCCACCCTGCAGAACGTTCATTCGCCCAGCGAACGCATGTTCATCCCCGCAGTCGACCGCTTCTGGCATCAGCTGCGTCGCACCATCGAAAAGGTTGCCGAACTCAAAAAATGAACCTCGCTCGAGGTGTTAACACACCTTAACGAAACATAAACTTATTAAAAAAGACGCTCAAGTTATGTAATGTTACGTAACTTTGAGCGTCTTACTTATATAGTTATGTAGGACACTGACCCTCATCACAAACATAACGACACCCATGAAACACCTGAACAACCGACATACCCGCGTGATATGCTTAGCCGGGCTGCTTGCCTTGATCGTAGTGCCAATCCTGCTGTTTGCGCAGACGGACACTGCCCCGGCAGCCGACGATACCGTAAAAGGTGCCGGCGAAATCATCGAGCCCGGTGATACCCTGTCGTACACGCTTTCGGCTGAGGGCGATACGGTGTGGCTCAGCGTCGACCCGGCCCATCGCCATGGCCGACTGACCGAGCAGGATTTCAAGGAAGTTGCCGAGGAATTGGGAGTCGAGGTCGCAGCCATCAAAGCTGTTGTCGAGATTGAGGCCGGCAAATCGCACAACGGCTTCTGGAGTGAGAACAAGCCGCTGATCAACTTCGACCTGACGATGTTCCGCAAAATGGCAGCCAAAAACAAGGTCGGTCTGGCTTCGGCAGCGAAGAACTACCCCGTGATATTCTCGCGGCCAAACGCTGCCAAATACGGCAGTCAGCAGGCCGGTCAGCAAGCTCGACTCGACGCCGCCCGCAAGGTGCACGACCTGTCGGCTATCGAAGGTACGTTCTGGGGTATGTTCCAGATAGGTGGTTTCAACTGGAAGAAGTGCGGTGCGTCGTCGCCAGACGAGTTTGTCGAACTGATGAGTCGCTCGGAGCGCGACCAGCTCGAACTGTTCGCCCGCTTCATTACCAACACGGGGTTGCTCAAGCACCTCAAGAACAAGAACTGGGCTGCCTTTGCCAACGGTTACAACGGCCCGGGATACGCCAAGCGAGGCTATCATACCCGTATGGCAGCGGCATACAACCGTTACAAGAAGGCTTCGTCCTAAGCATAATCAGCACTCGAATAATCAACTAACCAATACTTTATATAATCCATCACAATGAAAAAAAGATTGTTGTCGGCGGCTCTTGTCGCCCTGATGCTCCCCTCACTGTCCTGGGCATATCGTCACGATTTCCAGCAGGTCGAGGGTGACCCGCTCAACACGCTCCTCTACACTCTCCCCAACGGGTTGAAAGTCTACATGACCGTCAACAAGGACCAACCCCGCATACAGACCTATATCCCCGTCCGTGTCGGCAGCAAGAAC
>CAZNGJ010000063.1:0-7869 GCA_964572615.1 uncultured Bacteroides sp. | reverse complement strand
CACACTACTTCGAGCACATGATGTTCAAGGGCACACCCAACTTCGGCACACGCGATTACGCTGCCGAGAAACCCATGCTCGACCAGATCGAGGCCTTGTTCGAGACTTACCGCAACACCACCGACGAGGAACAGCGCAAAGCCCTATACCACACCATCGACTCTGTGTCGTACCAGGCTTCGCTGTTAGCCATCCCCAACGAGTACGACAAACTGATGAACGGCATCGGCGCCAACGGCACCAACGCCTACACCAGCCAGGACGTGACCTGCTACGTAGAGGACATCCCGAGCAACCGCGTCGAGGAATGGGCCATCGTACAGGCCGACCGCTTCAAACAGCCTGTACTGCGCGGCTTCCACACCGAACTCGAAACCATCTACGAGGAGAAGAACATGTCGCTGACCGACGACTTTGACAAGGTCTACGACGAACTCCTCCACCAACTCTACCCCAACCACCCCTACGGGCAACAGACTGTGCTCGGCACACAGCAGCACCTCAAGAATCCCTCGATAACCAATATCAAGGCTTACCACGCGAAATGGTATGTGCCCAACAACATGGCCATCTGTATGTCGGGTGACTTCGATCCCGATGCCGTTGTCGACATTATCGAGAAATACTTCGGCGACATGCAGCCCAACCCCGACCTGGAGAGCCAGCGCCTCAAGATTCACCCCGAGACTCCGTTTACCGAGCCTGTAGTAAAGGTTGTCAAGGGTCTCGATGCCGAGTTCGAGATGCTCGGCTGGCGCACACCCGCCGCTTCGGACAAGGATGCCGCCGTGCTTGATCTTATCGCCCGCATCTTGTACAACGGCAAGTCGGGCCTGGTTGACTCCAAGATTGTTCTGCCCCAGAAGTTAGGCCGCGTGGGCGTATTCATGTATCCCCTCGTCGACGAAGGCGCTTTCATCATGTACGGCACTCCCGTTGGCGGTCAGAGCCTCGAGGACGTTCGCGCCCTTCTGCTTGAGCAGGTGGCCGATCTGCGTGCCGGCAACTTCGACGAGAGTCTCCTCGAAGCCGTCAAGACCAACGAGAAGCTTAAAATTCAGCGTATGCTCGAAGACAACCGCAACCGCGCCTCGATCTACACCGACGCTTTCGTTTCGGGTCACGACTGGAGCGATTATCTCGACAAGAACCTCCATTATCCCGAAACCATCACCAAGGAGGATATTGTCCGCGTGGCCAACAAGTACCTCGGCGACAACAACTATGTAGCTATCAACAAGGAAGTCGGTCAGGACGAGAATATCGCCAAGATTCCCAAGGCTCAGCTGACTCCCATCGCCACCAACCGCGAGTACTCGTCGGAATTCCTCAACAATGTACTCAGCCGCGAGGTTAAGCCTATCGAACCCGTATTCGTCAATTACGAAACCGACCTGCAGCGCACCACCGCCAAAAACGGTACCGTCGAGGTGCTCTACACCCAGAACAACACCAACGACATCTTCACACTGACCTACGTATTCGACTACGGCTACTATGCCGACCCCGAACTGATGATGTCGGGCATGTTTAACCTGCTCGGCACCGACTCGAAGACCGCACAACAGCTGCGCGACGAGATGTACCGTCTCGGTTGCTCGTACTACCTCAGCGTCGGTCCCCGCCGCACCTACCTGACCATCACCGGTCTGGACGAAAACGCCGAAGCTGCAGCAACTCTCGCCGAGGAAGCCGTCAACCACGCCGCTCCCGACAGCGACGTTTGGCAGAAGTATGTGGACCGCACCATGAAGAGCCGCATCGACGCCAAGAAGGGTCAGGATTACAACTTCTCGCGCCTCAACACCTACATGCAGAAGGGTGGCAAGGAGAATAACCCCGTCCTGAAGTATCAGGAGACCGAGGAACAGCTGCGCGCCAAGGATCCCAAGGTGGTCACCGACGCCATAGCCCGCATCCCCTCGTACAAGCACCGCGCCATCTACTACGGTCCGCGCAGCCAGGCTGACGCCGTAGCCCTTATCGACAAGACACACCAGACTCCCGCCACCCTGGCCGACGTACCCGCATCGCCCAAGTTCCCCGACGTCGTACCGACCGAAACTGTCATCTACGTTGCACCTTACGACAGCGAACAGTTGAAGATGCGCATGTTCACCAACCGCGACGAGAAATACAACCCCGAACTGCAACCTGAAGTGGCAGTATTCAACGAGTACTTCGGCGGTTCGATGAACAGCATCGTCTTCCAGGAGATGCGCGAAAGTCGTTCGCTCGCTTACGGTGCCGGCGCCTACTACATGACCCCGTCGTACGAGGGCGAACCTTACACCCTGCTCACCCTCATCTCGACACAGAACGACAAGATGAACGACGCCATCGCAGCCTTCCACGAAATCCTCAACGACATGCCTCAGAGCGAACCCGCGTTCAATCTGGCCAAGGAGGGACTCGACGCCCGTCTGCGCACCGAGCGCACCATCAAGGATGACATCGCTTGGTCGTGGATACAGGCTCAGGACCACGGTATCAACTACGACATCGACAAGGCTATCTTCGAGGCTAACAAGAATGCCACCCTGCAGGACGTAGTCAACTTCCAGCAGAAGCACGTCAAGGACGGCATCTACCACTACGCCATCCTCGGCCGAATCGAAGATCTCGACATCGAGGCACTCAAGAAACTCGGTAAGGTAGTCATTCTCACCACCGAAGACATCTTCGGCTACTAATGCAAAGACCGACACTCATAATGCTCGGCACAGGCAGCGCCTTTCCCACGGAAAGCTACAATGCCTGTGCCGTGCTTTGTGATAAGGGGCTCCGACTGCTCATTGACAGCGGTGGTGGCAACGGTATCCTGCGCCAACTCGGCGCGTGCGGCATCGACCCGGCATCGTTGCACCATTTCTTCGTCACCCACAGCCATACCGACCATATCCTCGGTGCCGTTTGGGTGATCCGCGCCATCATCAATGCCCGGTTGGCCGACTTTTACGAAGGTTCGCTGAAACTGTACGGCAATCCCGACGTACTGGCTACCATCGACACCATCTGCCGGCTCACCCTGCTCGACGCACACTACCGCGTGTTCCGCGAGCTGACCGAGCCGATTGACGTTACTGCGACACCCGACCTGGAAATGGAAGGCGTGTCGTTCCGGTTTTTCGACGTCGGTTCACGAAACGTCTGTCAGACCGGTTTCCGATCTACTCTATCAGACGGCCGTGAGGTTGTGTTTCTCGGCGACGAATCACTCACCGACACCAACATTGAGGATTGTCGGGGAGCAGACACAGTGGTGTGCGGGGCATTCTGTCGGCACGCTGATGCCGACCACTTCCGGCCGTACGAGAAGCACCATCACACGGTACGCGACGTGGCTCGGGTGGCTCGTCGGGCCGACATCCGCCGGCTTGTACTGATTCATAGCGAGGACACCGACTTGTCTCATCGTCAGGCAGTTTATGCTGCCGAAGCTGCGGAATACGGCTTTACGGGACCAACTATCACGCCGGCAGATGGTGACACGATAGAACTATAAGGCTGCCGGATTCGTTATGACAAATGGGCAATTTTGCCCGGACTTAATAAACATTATAAAAATGGCTGAAGAAAAATATAAGGTACTGCTGGTAAACGGTAGTCCTCACCCCAAAGGCTGCGTGGCCCGCGCTTTCGAGGAAGTCGAAAAAACTTTACACGAAAATGGCATTGACACCGAGGTTGTCAATGTCGCCATCAAGGATGTTCGCGGTTGCATAGCGTGCAACTACTGTGCATCGCACGGCAAGTGTGTATTCAATGACATCGTCAACGAGACCGCGCCCAAATTGGGTGAGGCCGACGGTCTGATTGTAGGCACTCCGGTTTACTACGCCGGAGCCAACGGCCAGCTCCTGGCCTTCCTCGACCGTCTGTTCTACAGCGCAAGCAGTCCGCTCAGCGGGGTCACCTTCAATCAGAAAGTCGGAGCAGCAGTCATCTCGTCGCGCCGCGCCGGCAGCACCTCTGCTTTCGATGAAATCAACCACTACTTTACCATCAAGTCGATGCCCATAGTTTCGTCGACCTACTGGAACGAGGTTCACGGTTTTACTGCCGAGGATGTCGAGGACGATCTGGAGGGTCTGCAAACCATGCGCAACCTGGGTCGCAACATGGCCTTCCTCATCAAGGCTATCCGAGCTCAGAAGCAGCGAGAAGGATTGCCCGAGCAGGAATACGGCGCTTTCACACATTTCCATAAATAATAAACCAATGAAGAAAATTCTGCTTTCGTGCCTTTACGGTCTAGCTGTCTCAGCCCCGGCGATTATGGCACAGGACGCACCCGCGCTCAAGATTTACAGCGGTGTGCGTGACACCCTCACCACATCCAAAACTACACTCGTTGCCGTTACTACCCCGGAAGCCACGGCCACCGTTAACGGTCAACCCGTACACGTCTACAAGACCGGCTCGTTCGGCACCGAGTTGACCCTCAAACCGGGCAACAACCCCGTGTCGATAGTGGCGACCCTCAACGGCAAATCGACTACCGTCGATCGTAACATATATTATAATGACAAACCTTCGACGAAGCCCAAAGCTGCCCCTGCCGACGAGTCGACACGCTTCTTTGTTGATCCGATCTACGTCACTTCTACCGAGGGTGCATACTTGCAGTACGGCAACGGCGACGACCGTCTCGGCGGCTCGAAGATGGGCTTCATCGACGCTGATATACCCATGAAGGTGATTGGCGAGAAAGGTAGCTTGTACTGCGTGCGTCTTGCCACCGACCGTCTGGCATACGTACCCAAGTCGTATACCAAGCCCGCTACGGGCGTGCCCGGAGTGGTCAACACAGGTTCGTGGTCGGTGACGAACACCGGCAAGACCGACCGCGTCGTCGTGGCGCTGCCGGCTCGCCTCCCCTACCAATACTCCACTTCGATTGACCCGCAAGTCATCACCATCGACCTCTTCGGGGCCACAGACAACAGCAACTGGATAACTCAGCGCTCGGCCAAACTGGGCATCATCAGCTTCGTAGATTTCGAGCAGGTTTCCGACGATGTTTACCGCGTAATCCTGCGCCTTAAGGACAAATACCAGTGGGGCTACTCGGTGAGTTACGAGGGTAACAACCTGGTTATAGATGTGCGTCATCAGCCCGCATCGCTCAAGCTGAAGGACCTTACAATCGGCCTTGATGCCGGTCACGGCGGCGAATACCCGGGTGCAATCTCGCCTTCGGGCATCAAGGAGAAGGATGTCAACCTCGATATTATCCTCCGCATGCGCGACCTGTTGCAGAAAAAGGGGGCCAAGGTGGTACTGACTCGTGATGGTGACACCGGTCCGTCGATGGGCGAACGCAAACGTATATGGAAGGCAGCCAATGTCGATCTGGCTATATCGGTACATAACAACTCGGGCGGTGGCGCGCTGTCGTCGCCCGGTACCGCCGTGTTATACAAGCACCTGTCCAACCGAGCTCTCGGCCAGGCTGTTCTCGATCGACTGCTTGAAACAGGACTGCCTCTGTTCGGACTGGTCGGCAACTTCAACTTCAGCCTCAACGGCCCCATAGAATACCCCAACGTACTCGTCGAGGGCATGTTCATGAGCTCGCTGCAGGAGGAGGAGAAGCTGGCCGATCCCGCTTTCCGCCAACTCGTTGCCGAAAAGATCGTCACAGCTATCGAAGACTACCTGCGCTCAGCCGCCGGAAAATAAAAATGTTGAAAATTCGCGGTTTTCTCGAAAAAAAGTATTAACTTTGCACCGGAAAATTGAGCGCGCCAAGCGTGCATGTAGTTAATCCTCGTGACACAATTGACATAATAGCTTAATTTCCAGTCATTTAATTATTTTCAATAACCCCAATTAAACTTTCAAAAGAATGCACTTAAATTCTGAAGAAAAAGTACAGATCTTCGAGAAGTACGGTAAGGGTAAGACTGACACTGGCTCGCCTGAAGCACAGATTGCATTGTTCTCGGTCCGTATCGCTCATTTGACTCAGCACCTTAAGTCAAATCACAAAGATCATACAACTGAACGCGCACTTAAAATGCTGGTAGGTAAGCGTCGTCGCCTCCTTGACTACCTCAAGAAGAAAGACATCAGCCGCTACCGCGCCATCATCGCCCAGAAAGAACTCGGTATCCGTAAGTAATCCGGGCCCCGCGCAAGCAAAACCCGCACCAACGTCCGCCCCGCATCCCCGCATGCCCGGCGGACGTTCCGCATTAATACAAAGCCAATAGCCTATCTCAGCCCCCTCCCTAACTCCCCTTTTTAAGAATTGCATTCGCCCTCTTCTTAACTTTTGGGTTAATTTATTTGTTAATCTGAATATAAATACATAACTTTGTGCAGTTAAATTAAAAGTTAAGTATGACAAAAAGGTACACCATAGAACTCATTGAAGAGCACGATGCTACAAATTTCTACAGCATACATCTTGATGAAGAAGAATTGTCAGAACTTGAGAGATTTTTTGAAAAATTTCCCGAGGGTTGTCCTTTTGATGATGATATCGACACAATAATAGCATGGCTTGACAAAATAGGCGAAACCGGGGCATTAGAACGATATTTTAGATACGAAGGTCACTTCGGCGACGGCGTAAGTGCAATTCCCATCGAAACAAGCAACTTAAGACTATATTGCATCCGACTGTCTGACAGAATTCTAATCTTCGGAAATGGGGGCGTTAAAAATTCTGCCGCTTGGCAAGACAGCAAAACTCTCACAGACTATGTGGAAACGCTTGTTGATACCAGTAGATTCATCTCTTCTCGATTAAAGAATGGGACTCTCTACATGGTAGATAAAGAAATTATAGGAAACTTAAATTTTAGCCGTGATGAAAAGGAGTAGTATCATAGAAGCGCGACGCGCAAAGGTTGCGACAACAGCCCGGGACAAAGTCAATCTCTCGTTCCGTATTGTTGACCGCATACATTCTGTGCTCGAACAGAGAGGACTGAGGCAAAAAGATCTGGCATCCATGCTCGACAAAAAAGAGTCGGAAATCAGTAAATGGATGCGCGGCACCCATAATTTTACTATAGAAACCATTTCACAAATCGAAAAGGTCCTGGGAGAACCCATCCTCGAAGTCGTCGGCGCATAATTGGTCGTCAATAACATCTTTGCCACAACCGGCGAAAAATGTGGGGAGGGTATTGCGGAGATGAAAAAATTTAGTATCTTTGTAGTCGTATGACAAGCGTCTTGTAACGACGCACACACATCGCCATGCACTCCACGGGCCGCGAGGCCGGACCGGAGCGCCGAACGATGTTGCAATATGTGATTAATACTTCTGATTACTAACAACTTAACTCTAAACACTCTTACATTTTTTCGCTTTGCTTCCCACAGTCATAAGAACAGTTTGCACCCGGCTGTCTGGAAGCCATCTAACTACCAAGTGTGAGTAACACTTCCTCAACTATTATTAAATTCCTCAAATTTAATTTCTTAACATTTTTTAGTATTGGTACGGCTATATATTTAAGCCCGCGACTTCTTCACCGAACATCATCATGGATACAATTGAAAAAAAGCCTAAACGCCCCCGCATCGGCCAACCCTCCGATGCAGAAAATACCGAACACAATCACTACGAAAAGGTAACCCCCGGTTTCCGCTCGCCCGTTTCGGGTGATAACGCCGAAGGCAGCGATTTGCCTCAACAGCGCCCATACCAGCAGCGTCCCTACAACCGTCAGGGTGGTTACAACAACTACAATAACAACCGACAGGGCGGTTATAACAACTACAACCGCCAGGGTGGCTATCAGCAGCGTCCTTACCAGCAGCGCCCCTACAACAACATGCAGCAGAACAAGCCTGCCGAGGGCGAAACCACCGGTCAGGAAGGTATGACTCAGAACAACTATCAGCCCC
>CAZNGJ010000062.1:0-14562 GCA_964572615.1 uncultured Bacteroides sp. | reverse complement strand
ACCCTAGCGAGATCTCGGGCGGCATGCAGAAGCGTGTGGCCATCGCCCGCGCCATTGCCCTCAACCCCAAATACCTGTTCTGCGACGAGCCCAACTCGGGTCTCGACCCCAAGACGTCGATACTTATCGACGAACTGCTGCGCGACATCACCCACGAGTACAACATCACCACGGTTATCAACACCCACGACATGAACTCGGTGCTCGGCATCGGTGAGAACATCATCTTCATCAACAAGGGTTACCGCGAATGGGTGGGCGACATGCACAAGATTTTCGAGACCACCAACGAGGCTCTGAACGACTTCGTGTTCGCCACCGATCTGTTCCAGGAAGTCAAGCAGTATATCGTGCAGAACGGCCGTACCGCCGAGGGCGCAGCCCGTCGCCAGTTGAAGAACAAGTAAGGCAATTACAAGGCGATGAAATTCAGCGACATACCCGGACACGAAGAAGCCAAGGACCGCCTGCGCAGCTATGCCGATGGGGGCCGCATACCCCATGCCATCCTGTTGGAAGGTCCGGAGGGAACGGGCAAACATGCCTTGGCGCGCGCTTTCGTCCAGTATGTCGAATGTCCCAACCGTCACGACGGCGACTCGTGCGGCGTGTGCGCCTCATGCCGTCAGCACGAAGCCATGCAGCATATCGACACGGTCTACTCGTTCCCTTACGTCAAGCGCAAGTCGGCCACAACGACCGTGGCGGGCGACTACATGCACGAGTTTATCGACTTTGTCAAGGAAGACCCCTACATGGACCGTGCCCTCTGGCTCGAGAAATTAGGTTCGCCCAACACTAAGCCTATCATATATGTCGACGAGGCCATGGCCATCATCCGCAGCCTGAGTTTTGCCACACATAACTCTCCATACAAGGCCGTCATCCTGTGGCAGGCCGACCGACTCCATGAAACGGCAGCCAACAAGCTGCTGAAGGTCATCGAGGAACCTCCGGGCAGCGCCATCATCGTCATGACCACCGACAATCCCCTCAATGTCCTGCCGACCATCTACTCGCGCACGCAGCGCATCAAGATATTGCCACTGCCCGACGATGTCGTGGCTCAGTGGATGATCGAACACCTCGGTGCATCTCCCGAGACAGCTGCCGGACTGGCTCCGTTGGCTCAGGGCAGTCTGACGGCAGCCCGACAACTACTGTCCCACTCGTCGGAGACGGCCAAGTATCTTGATTACTTCATCAAGCTGATGCGACTGGCCTATCAACGCGACATCGGCGCACTAAAGGCATGGTCCAACGATCTGGCTGCCGAGAAACGCGATACTCTGGTCGACTTCTTAGAGTACATGGCCCGGATGCTCCGCGAGAATTTCATGGCCAACTTCCACGACGCGTCGCTCAACCTGATGACGGCCGACGAAGCCAACTTCAGCCACAACTTCAGCCGCTTCATCCACGAGCGCAACGTGCTTCCCCTCTACGAAGCCGTTAACGAAGCCATCGCCGACGTCCGCGCCAACGTCAACACCAAGCTGGTACTTTTCGACCTGTCGATAACGGTAATTCTCCTGCTAAAATAAGCTGTGTCAACATCTTACAAATTTCTGCAAGCCGTGGCCGACTATCTGCTTGCGCAGACACTCGATCACCGTCGCACTACGCTAATATTCCCCAACAAGCGCAGCACGCTGTTCATGCGCCGCTACCTGAAGCGCCGCTCGCGCGGTGCTTGCTTCATGCCGCGCATGCGCACCATCGGCGCTTTCTTCAGTTCGTTCAGCGACCGTGCCGAAGCGTCGCGCATACAGCAGCTATTCACCCTATACGACGCTTTCTGCGAAGCGTCGTACGCCCACGGTCAAAACCCGTCGCCGTTCGACCGCTTCCGCTTCTGGGGCGAGATGATTCTCGACGACTTCGACGACATCGACCGTCAACTTGCCGTGGCCGACGACGTGTTCCGCAACGTCAAGAGCCTGGAGGAGATCCGCACCGACTTCCTCGACGAAGACCAGCGCAAGGTTGCCAAGGAGTTATGGGGATACGACCCTGCATCGTTTGAGGGGTTCAAGTCGAGCAACCGCCGCAAGGGAGATGACGACCTTGTCTACGAACAGTTTGTCACCCTGTCGGAAATGCTCGGCCCCATCTACCACCGTTTTCACGAATTGTTGGCCGAGCAGAGACTCACTACCCGCGGCATGACCGCCCGCATGGCAGCCGAACGTATCGATGCTGCCATCGACGAAGAAGGCGCCCTACCCTCCCGGTTGGGTTTTGTAGGGTTCGGCGTACTGTCGCGTGCCGAGCGCAGCGTCTTCAAGGCTCTGCGCAATTCAGGCCGTGCCGAGTTCTTCTGGGACGTCCCCGACATGCTCGAACGCGACCTGGCCGATAACATGCGACGCTACCGTGCGCCTCTTGCCAAGTACATAGCGCGCCTGGTCGACTACTTCCCTATGCCCGAAGGCTTCGCGCTGCCACCTCTGTCTCCCCTGCCCTCAATCGAGATAATCAGTGTCCCGGCCAACGTATTTCAGGCCAAGGTTGCGGGCAATATCCTGCAACAGTTGTCAGCTGCCGATGCACTCAATCCACGTCGCGCCGACGGCACGGCAGTAGTGGTTCCCGACCCGTCGCTGCTGATTCCCCTGCTCCACTCCACCGAGGTATCCCCCGTCAACGTCACCATGGGTCTGCCCATCCGTCACACGCCATTTGCCACACTGCTCAGCCTGATCATCCGACTCAACATGTCGGGGCGCGTTGACCGACAAGGCGATGTGGTCTACCTGACCGAAAACGTGGTGCGCATCCTCAGCCACCCCTCGCTGAGCGTACTCGCACCCGACGACACGGTAGCGCTCCGAAAGTACCTTGCCGAGAAAGGACGGTTCACGACGTCCTACAAACTTATATGCAAACAGGCTCCAGGCATTGCGTTTGTTTTCCGTCCCGTCGAAGGGAACACCGGTGCATCGGGTGCCCGCGATTTCATCGTCGCCCTCATCGACAACCTGCAACGGATGCTCCGGGACGAGGCCGGCGGTGATACGGCTGTGGTCAACACCAAGTTGCATGAGTACAAAGTGCTCGAAGCCATGAAAACGGCTGTGACCAACCTCGTCGAGGTAATTGAGCAACATCCCGATTATCTGACTATCGACGACCTCAACAAGATGTCGTTCTTCCACCTCATCGAGAAGCAACTGTTCAAGGAACAACTAAACCTGAGCGGTTCGCCACTGACGGGCGTGCAGATAATGGGTGCTCTGGAAACCCGCGCGCTCGACTTCGACAATGTCATCATGCTGTCGATGAACGAGAAGACCTTCCCGCCCAAGAATTTCGTCAAGTCGCTCATCCCCGCTGCCATTCGTGCGGGTTACGGCCTAACCACCATCGAAAACCGCGAGTTGGAGTACGCCTGGATTTATGCCAACCTGCTGAGTCGTTGCCGACGGGCGTACATGATTTACGACGCATCGTCCGAAACCAAGGGCAACGGCGGTATGTCGCGCTACTTGTTCCAGACACGCTATATATTCAACCGTCCCAATCCCGGCGTTGTCCACATCCTGCCCGGTGGCACCATCGAGAAGCCACAGGCCATTACCATCGACAAGACTCCCGACGTGATGGCCGAACTGAGTCGCTTCCTTGCCGGAGGCGACCGTGTACTGTCGGTATCCGCTCTCGAGAAGTTCGGCGAGTGTCCCCTCAAATTCTATCTCTCGAAGGTAAAATCGATACCGGAACCGCGACGCACCGACGAGGCTATCGACGATGCCACGATAGGCAGAATGGTGCATGAAGTGCTTGAAGGCATCTATAAGGAGGTCGCCTCGGAACACTCCGGAATAATGAGCGAGGCGGTGCGACTGAGCAAAGAAGAGATTGAACGACGCGTTGCTTCGTCATTGAACAATCTTTGGTACTTTGGTCGATTCACCACTCTCGATGCCATGCCCGCCGAAGCCAAGATGCAGATTCGGCTGTGGACCAAGAAGATATACGAGATTGTCGAGTGTGAGCGTATGCGCGGTCCATACGAACTTGTCGAGTGCGAGATGTCGCCTGAGGACATAACGGGTCAACGCTCGTTCGACTGGGCGATAACTCCCGACCTGACAGTGCGGTTTACCTTCTTCATCGACCGCGTCGACCGACTCGCTCCCGACTTGCTACGCTTCGTCGACTACAAAACCGGTAGCGACAAACTTGTCGTAGCCAACATGGACAGTCTGTTCTGGCGTCCGACCGACGGACGCCCTGCCGTGCCTAACAAGGCTGTCTTTCAGCTGCTTGCCTACTGCTACGCCTACAAGGCGCTCATGGAGTCGCAAGGCACGCCCTACCACGGCGACATCCGAATCGAGATTACACGTGTGCTCGAACCCGACGCATCGATTGGCAAGGACCTCAAAATCGAGAAGTCGACCTTCAACAGTTTTCAGGCACCCGAGGTTGCCGAATACATGGACAACTTCAAGGAGTTGGTTAGCGATCTGTTCGACCCGACCAAACCGTTCACGCAGACCGACGACATCGACCGCTGCCTGTATTGTCAGTTCAAGAACGTCTGCCAGCGTTACCCCGAAAAGAAGTTCTGACGATGGCCGGACTATATATCCACGTTCCTTTTTGCCGGGCCAAGTGCGCTTACTGCGACTTCTACTCCCTGCCCCGGCTTGACGAGTTCGCCGCTCGTTACATCGACACTTTGGATACCGAGTGGGCGTTGCGGAACAGCGAGTTAGCCGAGCCCGTCAGCACTATCTACTTCGGTGGAGGAACACCCTCGTCGTTACCCGAGAATCATCTCGACAAGATTTCTGAATGGCTGCCCTCTTTACCCGACGGTGGCGAATTTACCGCTGAGTTCAATCCCGAGGATGTCACGAGGGACAAACTAACAGCATGGCAAGCCCTCGGGGCCAACCGCATCAGCATGGGAGTACAATCGCTCAACGACGACGAACTACGTGCCGTCGGTCGCCGACACACCGCTGTCGAGGCACTCAGGGCTGCCGAACTGCTGATGACCACTTTCGATAACGTCAGTCTCGACCTTATTATCGGTTTGCCGGGTCAGACGGTTGCATCACTCAAGGCAAGTCTGCGAAAATTGATTGACCTGCATCCCGCACACCTCTCGGTGTATATCCTTAGCTATGAGGAGGGTACTCGCTTGTGGGCCATGCGCAAAGCGGGCAAAGTAGTAGAGACGGACGACGACACGATAGTACGCATGTACGATATGGTGTGCGAGATGTTGACTTGCGCGGGCTACGAACATTACGAGATATCAAATTTTTCCCTACCGGGGCGTCACGCCGTCCACAACTCAGCCTACTGGGCGGGCAATCCCTACCTCGGACTTGGTCCTGCGGCTCATTCGTTCGACGGCATGACGCGGCGCATCAATCCCGGCAATATCCGTCAGTGGCTCGACCGACTCGAAGCCGGTCAACCGGCATTTGAAGTTGAGGAAGAAACTGAGACTGACCGCATCAACGACCGCATCATGGTGAGTCTGCGCACGGCCCGCGGACTCGATCTCGACACCATCCCCAAGCCTTATCGCGATACGATAGAAAACAACCTGTCGACAATAGCTGCCGACAGGATAGTGCGCAACGGATCGGTTGTCTCCATACCCGAACACGCATGGTTAGTTAGCGACTCCACCATCGCTACCCTATTTATTTAATGTCTATTAAGTCTCTATTTAGTGTCTATTTCGCGTCTTTTTTAGCTTCCTCGCCCCAGCGTTTGCGTAGCGGGTAGCGGGTGGGATGCAACAGCACGCGAGCACCTGACGAGTAGGTGAAATAGGACCATATCCACGTGATAAGTACTGTCAACTTGTTGCGCATGCCTAACAGCGACATCAGGTGGACCAACATCCAGGTGAACCAGGCAGGACGACCGTACATGTGAATGTATTTCAGGTCGCACACGGCACGGTTTCGACCCACGGTTGCCATCGTGCCTTTGTCCTTATAGCGGAAGGGTCGGTCAAAACTCCCGCTCTTAAGGTTCTTGGCCAACGTCTTGGCTTGCTGTATGGCTACCTGCGCCAACTGAGGACACCCCCGGGGATAGGCATCGTCGATATGGAGAGAGATGTCGCCGAGGGCAAATATGTCGTCGCAACCGGCCACGCGGTTGTACTCGTCAACCACAAATCGGTTACCGGGACCCACTTCGGGTATCTTTGCGCCCTCGATAGTGAACGACTCGCCTGTTACACCGGCAGTCCATATTACCATTTCGGAGTACATCTCGCTGCCGTCAGTAAACTTGATTACATTGTCCTCGTAGCTCTGCATGGTTTTGCCAAGGTGTACGTTAACCATCAAGTGGTCCATGTATTCGAGCACCTCGCGCGAGGCCCGTTCCGACATAGTGCGAATCAGTCGGTCGCTGCCTTCGATGATGTTGACCGTCACCTCATCCTGCGAAATGCCGGGATATTCGCGTTTAAGTATGTAGCGTTTCATCTCGCCCAAGGCTCCGGCTACCTCAACACCCGTCGGGCCGCCACCGATAATGGTGAACGTCAGTAGTCGGCGACGAGCTTCGGCATCCTCCATGATAGCGGCTCGCTCCAGACGGTCAAGGATGTCGTTGCGGCACCGTATGGCCTCGGCGGTACTCTTTAGCGTGTACACGGTCTTTTCGAGGTTGGGTATGCCGTAGAAGTTATTGGTTGTGCCCGCCGCAATGACAAGTTTGTCATATTTTATAGTCTCATACTGCGTTACCACCTCCTTGCGGTCGGTATTGATCACCTTCACCTGCCCCATGTTGTACTTGACACCTCGGGCACGACGTGTGCGCATCTCGCGACGGAGCGGAAAACTGATGCTGGCAGGGTCGAGACCCGACGAAGCTACCTGATAGAACAACGGAGGGAAAGAATGGTAGTTGTTGCGGTCTATCAGCGTGATGTCCCAGTTGTCGCGATCAATGGACTTAATGAAATTAAGCCCCGCAAACCCGCCACCGATGACGACGAGACGGGGTTTTGTATTGTGTTGTAGTGTAGTATCAGACATAATGTGTGTGTTTTTCTGTTTATATTTGAGAACAATTTGGTCCTCTGAAAGGTTGTATCTAACGAATGTATTTTTTACACCTGCTCAGATGCATCGCAGAGGCGATGCGCAAGGAAGAGCAGGGATAACTAACATAAATTACGACATGAAGAAAATTCTATTAAGTATTGCCTTTCTGTCTGTTCTGATTATCGGTACTTCGGGCTTCAACGAAGAACGCTTTGACACCGCTATCGGTGATCGCGCTCCTATCTTTGAAGTGACAAACACACACGGAACCACCACTGTCGGAGGGCTGGACAGCCGCTACACTCTGGTGACGTTCTGGGACAGTACCGATGCAGAATCGCGCATGGCATGCAGGTTTTACGACCGTCTGACCGACAAAAGCAACAGCAAAATCAATTTTGTCGGCGTCAATTTCGACGGCTCGGAAGCCCTCTTTGATGAGATAGCAGCCTGCGACGGACTCGACATGACCCGGCAATACCACGTCAGCAATGAGGCTGCCCGCGAGTTACGTGCCCGATACGGGCTTGACAACGGGATGGGTTCGGTGCTTCTCGCACCGGACGGCAGAGTTGTAGCATACAACCCTACCGAAGAGTACCTCGAAAGCGTGTAACCATTAAAAAAGCGTTTTCAAGCAGGCGTCCGCAGGACGCCGACTTTGATTAACCGTGTACGCCGAGTAACACGAGGCGTGCACGGAAACCGATCTGCTCTAAAAAGGCGTGCCGAAGGTACGCCGACTCACTTTACCATGGAAGTACTTGTCTTTCATGTATTTAGTCGGCGTACCTTCGGCACGCCTAATTTATTTGTAGGGCATTTCCCCGCACGCCTCCCCTTCGGCTCGGCGTACGGGGTTACGACAAAGTCGGCGTTCTGCGAACGCCCTCCGATTAGCAATACGTAAAGCTCCTATATGATACTTTTTACTGTCTGAACGACGAGAGCAGGCCGTCTTCGAAGAGGAGATAGACGCCGTTGGAGTATGTCCATCGCTCGACCATGCCGGCCGTTGTGGGTATGCGGCGGTAAGTATCGGGCGACCCTAAAGCCAGGCGGCACTCCTCGGGTGTCATGCCCTCGCGGACACGACCACGGCATATCAGGGCCCAGTTTTCGTCGGTGATATTCTTATACCGCAATCGCGGGTCGGTGATCGAGAACAGTGTCTCGAAGTTGCGACGCGAGGTGGTGACATCGCCTACCGTCATTACCACCGACGACAGGTGCCCCTCACGGTCGGCAAGACAGACACGCACCGGCGCCGATTCGATAGCAGGAAGCACGTCGAGCACCTGCACCGGCTGGTAGCGCATTCCCATGGTATCTATGCCGTTAGACCCGACACGTCGAGCAGGAAGTATGTAATATTCCTTTCCGACAAGGCGCGATCGGATAGCTTCGACTAACTCCATATCTACAATGTGCGGCAGGGTATAGGCCGTTGCTTCACGCCACCGTTCGGGTGTCAGTCCCGTGAGAAAATCGAGTTCTACCCCTGTGCTATCAACAACAAGGGTGATGCGTACCTCTGGCTGCTCGGTCAGTGTGGGCACGGTGTCAATACTGCGTAGCGTTGCCATTCGGCCCTCGACAGCCTCGCCGTCGACAAGCGGGCTGACCCTCGATGCTACCCTGACTGCACGCCCGTCGGCTATGTAGAATCGTTTGCCGGGCGCCCAACCGGAAGGCCGGGTAGTCGTTATACCATCAAGGACATGCTGTTCGGGCGTGTCGACGATGTTCTGCTTGCGTACCTCCTTGGGTGTTATCTTGGGCGTGGACTCAACGCCGGTAAAACAACCGGTGAGCACCGGCGCGAGCACAAGTCCCGCCACGACACTCACCGCTGTATGGTTACGGATTCTCATTTATTGCCTTGGGGTTGGAGACCGAGGTTATAGAGTACGAACGAGTAGATGTCGGCCCATTCGTCGATAGTTTTCGAGATAGGTTTGCCCGCTCCGTGTCCGGCCTTCGAATCGATGCGTATCAGCTTGGGATGCTTACCCGTATCGGCAGCCTGTAGAGTAGCAGCATACTTGAACGAGTGGGCGGGGACCACGCGGTCGTCGTGGTCGGCGGTGGTGACCATGATGGCGGGATAGGTCGTGCCGTCGTTCTTGATATTGTGCAGGGGCGAATAAGCCAGCAGGTACTCGGCCATTTCGGGACTGTCGGCCGATGTGCCGTAGTCATGTGCCCAGTTCCAACCGATGGTGAACAGGTGGTAGCGCATCATGTCCATAACGCCGACGCGGGGTATAGCCACGCGGAACAGGTCGGGACGCTGATTGACGGTGGCGCCGACCAACAGACCGCCGTTCGAGCCACCCTCGATAGTAAGCAGTTCAGGTTTGGTCCAGCCTTCGTTGACCATGTACTCGCCGGCAGCGATGAAGTCGTCGAATACGTTCTGCTTTTGCTGTAGTGTGCCCGCAAGGTGCCACGGTTCGCCGTACTCGCCGCCGCCTCGCAGGGTAGCCTGGGCGTAGATACCGCCGTTTTCAAGCCAGAACACGCGGTTTGCAGAGAAGCCGGGATAAAGGCTGACATTGAAACCGCCGTAGCCATACAGATAGACAGGGTTGGTGCCGTCCTTCTTGAGACCTTTCTTGTAGGTGATGAACATAGGAATCTTCGTGCCGTCCTTCGACGTGTACCAAACCTGCTCGGTCACATAGTCGTCCATGTTGTAGCCGGCAATAGCGGCAGTGCGCTGCAGTACCGATTCGTCAGTGTCCATATTATATGTATATACGGACGAGGGCGAGGTGAACGAGGCGAAGCTGTAGAACACCTCGGGGGTCTTCTTTGACGTGGAGAACGCGGCCGTGCCGTAACCGGGCAACTTGATGTCACGAATCTTCTTACCGTTAGCGTCGAGCAGTTCGGCATGGGTCGAAGCATCCTTGATATACGAGGCAATAATCTTGTCACCGGCAAAATCGATGCCTGTCAACACGTTGGGACCCTCGGGAATGAGGTCAACCCAGTTTTCCTCGGCGGGATTGTCGATGGGCACGAGGATAACGCGATAATTGGGCGCACCCTTGGATGTGTAGACGATCAGGTTGCCGTCCTTGACACCGATGGGCTCCATGTCGTAAGTCTGCGAAGCCTCGACGGTGACAAACTGAGCGTCGGGCACACCGAGACGTTTGATGAGCAGTCCGTTACCGTTGCCCTGACCGCTGACGGTGATACCGAGTACCCCACCCTCGTCGGGCACCCAAGCCCGGTGGAAGTGCAGCGGTGCGCTCAGATCCTGGAACGCTACCACGTCTTCGCTCTGAGGTGTACCGAGTTTGTGATAATATACTTTCTGATACTCGTTAGCGTTGGAGAACTCCTTGCCGGCCACTGGCGCGTCGTATGCATCGTAGTAGAAGCCGGCGCCATCCCACTCGGCGGTGGTAAACTTGGCCCACTCGATATGGTCGGGCAGCAGCTGTTTGGTTTCGGTATCCATGACGTAGATCTCGGCCCAGTCGCTGCCACTGCGGCTAATGGTATAGGCGGTATACTTGCCGTCGGGACTCATAAACACACCGGTCAGTGCAACCGTGCCGTCATCACTGAGGGCGTTGGGGTCGAGGAACAACTCCTTCTCGCCGCCGGGAGTGGCGCTGCGGTACAGCAGTGATTGGTTCTTGAGACCATCGTTCTCATACCAATAGTAGCGACCGTCGTTTTCGCGCGAGGGCATGCCGATCTTGGCATAATTATTCAGGGCGGTGAGACGCTTGTGTATGTCGCCACGGAAGGGTATGGCGTCGAGGTAACCGCGAGTAACGGCATTCTCGGCCTCGACCCACGCCAAAGTGGCGGGAGCAGTATCGTTTTCGAGGGGTCGGTAAGGGTCGGCCACTTGGCGACCGAAGTAGGTGTCGACCGTGCCGTCCTTCGGAGCTGTAGGATATTTTATTACAGGATCGGGATTGGCTGCTGTCATAACTAATGCTGTCATTGTCAGCGCTACGGGGGTTGCTAACAGTTTGTTCATACGAAAGAATGTGATTTGTCAAAAATTATGCGACAAAGATACTTTTTTTCGCTGACCCGACCAAACATTTAATCTAAACTAACCGTTATTAATGTTAAGAATATTTATATATCACTCATTTCATCACCTTACACCAAATGAAATCTACATTATCAGTATCGGCTGTCGGCGCGATGTTGATTCTCGGGTTTGCTACTGCCAATGCCGAGACACTATCTCCCGAGCAGGCCCTTGCCCGTGCGCTGTCGTCGTCGACAGCTCCTGTCAAAGTTAAATCCATGTCCAAGCAGGAAGCCCCTGCCCTCGTCTACACCGAACAGACCGACGGTCAGCCAACGGTGTACGTTTTCGATCTTGGCAGCCGCTCGGAGGGTTACCTCGTAGTTTCGGCCGACGATATGGCACCCGGACTGTTAGGCTACAGCGACTCGCAGAGCGCCGACGTAGAGTCTATGAACCCCGAACTGAAATGGTGGCTCAGCCAGTACGGCAGCCAGATTGATTACGCCCGCAAAAACGGCCTGACCACGACCACAGGCAAGCAACTGAAGGTAGCCGCCGAGCGCGCTCCCATCGAACCGCTCACCAATACCAAGTGGAACCAAAGCGCACCTTATAACAACCTGACACCTACCATCAACGGCGTTCACTGCGTGACCGGTTGCGTATCGACAGCCCTGTCGCAGGTTATGAAATACCACAACTGGCCCGTCAAGGGTGTAGGTTCGAACACTTACACACCATCGTCGGTAGGCTCGGCCGTTACAGTCAATTTCGCCAACACTACCTACGATTGGGACAACATGCTCGACACATACGACGCTACCGCTACTACGGTCCAGAAGAACGCCGTGGCAACGCTGATGCTGTCGACCGGTGTGGCTGTCAACATGAACTACACCACGAGCGAGTCGGGCGCATCATCGTTCTCAGCCGCTCAGGCCATGATCAAGTATTTCAACTACGATAAGGGTGTAACCTACTACGAACGTGACTATTACAACCTCGACGACTGGAACGAACTCGTGTACAATCAGCTTGTCAACTACGGTCCCGTCCAGTATTCGGGCCAGAGCAACGACGGCGGTCACTCGTTTGTCTGCGACGGCTACAGCCAGGACGGCTATTTCCATATCAACTGGGGTTGGGGTGGTATGTCCGACGGCTACTTCCTGCTGACGGCTCTCGACCCCGAATCGCAGGGCATCGGTGGCTCGACTTCCGGCTACGACTTCAGCCAGGACATCATCGGCAATGTAAAACCCGCTGACGGCACCACTACCGTTATCCGACCCAACTTCATTGGCGAACAGTGTGTCATCACCTCGTCCAACCAGACCTCGTCGAGCGTAAATCTGGGCAGCCAGGCCTACGTTTCGGGTCCGTTCTACAGCTATGCGCTCGATAACGTTTCGGGCAAGTACGGTCTGAAAATCGTCGATGCGTCGGGCAACGTGACATACGCTGCCGGTTCGGCGTTCAACAATACCCAGCCTCTCTACGGTGTGTACGGTTTCTATGTGGTACTACCTACTTCGTTGGCGGCAGGAACTTATACTGTTTCGCCTGCACAATGCGACGCTCAGGGCAATTGGTACGACATTCCCGTCAAGGTTGGCGCTCCCAAGTCGAAGACCATGACCGTATCGGGCAAGGTAGCTACCTTCAGCGAATCGACTGCAGCCTCGATCGATGTAACCAACATGCAAACCCCCACTCCGTTCTACATAGGTTCGAAATATCAGATTACCGCAACACTGACCAATAACAGCGACGAGGAATACCTCGGCCGTATATGCCTGATGCTCGTCAACTCGTCGAACAGCGCCATTGCACGCGGCGACTACCTCAATGTCGACCTCGTACCCGGCCAAAGTCAGGACATCAATTATATCTCGTCGTGGTACGTAGCTTCGGGCACTACCCTCAGTGCCGGAACTTACCGTATCTGCTTCGTCGACGAAGAAGGTTACCCGATCAGCACCATGAAGCAGATTACCCTCAATGCTGCTGCCACTCCCACCATCGGAGTGTCCAACTTTGCCATAACCGGGGGTACTAAGGATGTTCCCAAAGACAAGATGAAATTCACGGCCAACGTGCGTTGCTCATCGGGCTACTTCAGCAACTCGATGACTGTCGTTATCTTCCCCTACGAAGCAGGTCAGGTGACATCGGTGGCTATGTTCAACAGCGAGCCTATGTTCGTATCGGCAGGTGAGACAAAGCAGATGGTAGCCAAGGGCAACTTCAGTGACGGCGTAACGGGCAAGGAGTACTTCGCGATGCTCTATGTCGGCAACAAGCAAGCCAGCTCGACTCAGTTGCGATTCACCCTGGGCGGCACGTCGGGTGTTAACGATCTCGAAGCCGACGCCACCGTAGTCAGCACCGAGTACTTCACACTGAACGGTATGGCTGTATCGGCATCCGACAACCTGCCCGCCGGTCTGTACATCGTGCGCACCACAATGTCGGACGGTTCGGTTAAAACTTATAAGCAGCTCATCCGTTAATGGCTCGAATCGTACGAGTGCAGATATTGCCCGCTCTTTGCTTCGGTTTGACCTGCAGCCTTACGGGCTGCGGGTCAGCCCGGGCAACCGCGGAGGCACCGACGGACCAACCCGAACCGGTTACGGCTACATTGCAGGCTCCGGCACGGCCTATACTTGGTGGCCGACCCATCGCGGCAAAGCCGTTTGCGGTTATCTATAAGACAAACCGAGACCTCGACAACCATGTCACTATCGGTTATGACCGCGCAACGCGTACCATCATCAGCTATCCCGCGCCAACGGATGTCGACACACTGTCGGCTCCGATGCACCTCATCGACGGTTGGTTGCTTGACCGCCGCGGCGGCATCGGTGACAACACAGCCTTCCTGCGCTGGACCTACGGCGAGTATTGCGCAATGAAGACCGTCCCGACTCTCAGCGAGATTCGCGCCGCCATAATGCCCGACGCACGGGTCACCGAGGTGAAACGACTCGACATTACGACCTTCGAGGCACAACAGGACACCGCCGCCGTCAACGCCTATATCCGAACCCTCTAACCGCCCCACACAAAAGGTTGCGTCAAAAATAAGCGCAGCCTTTATTGTGGGCATCCGATTTGCTCACCCGGTAGAGATCTTAGAAGCTACGCATGGAGATAGCGTTAATTGCTTTATCTCTCCATACGATTTGTTCGTCATGCGAATTGGTTATGACCAGTAGGTTGTCACAGTGGAGTTCTTCGGAGGCTTCGACAAGTGCATCAAGTTCACGTTTACGGGTTTTCTCAGAGGACATGTCATAGCAAACTTGTATTAGTTGCTCAACCTTTGAGCCTTTTCGTGTGACGAAGTCAATTTCCTTGTCATTGCGTGTACGATAGTAGAACAGTGTCTTTCCGGGAATGTAGCCACGACGTAGCAGTTCCACGAATACTTGATTCTCCAACAGTCTGCCGAGGTTCTCGCTAAGATTGAATGCCGTGCTTTGCACAAATCCGTTGTCAACTACATAT
>CAZNGJ010000061.1:0-14710 GCA_964572615.1 uncultured Bacteroides sp. | reverse complement strand
CCCAGCCGCAAAACGAGATTATCGCCAATGTTCTTTACCTCACCGGCACTACCGAACATTGGGGCCGCGGTCTTGCGCTCATGTATGACGAGTGCGACCGTATAGGTGTGGAACGCCCCCGTTATTTCAACACCGACAACTTCGTCCGCATCGTATTCAAGCGCCCCGATTTGTCGAAATGGACTCATGACGGCTTTGTCAATGACACACTAGCCACCGAAAATGGCACAGTAGAAGAAAACAAGGATATAAGACGGGATATAAGTAAGAATATAAGTCATGAAGCTGTTGATGCCAAAACACTGAAGTTGATAAATGCGATTGGTGATAATTGGGTTTCAGCAAGCACCTTAATGAAAATCTTAGGCTTCACATCCCAGCCTACGTTTAACAGGAATTACCTGAAACCTGCATTGAACACTGGATTGATTATTTTAGAGCGCCCTGACAGTCGTAATTCTCCCAACCAAAAATATGGATTGAGCGATAAGGCTAAAGCCATTTACTATTCTACAAAATCCAAAGATAACAATTCGGAAGATAAGAGTGGAATATAAGAATATAAGTAGAGGATACAAGGATATAAGTAGGTGGATGTAGGATAAATACAGCCCAAGTATAAGCCTAAGTATTCTCCAAGGCTTCAAGGTGGCGCACGAAGATAATTTTAACACTGGAAAATAGCCGTTAGTTAGTTGCGGTTTTCATTTGTTAAAACTTGACTACCTACACGATTTTTGTAACAAGAGAAAATGCTGCATCATCGGCATCGAGAGAAATAGTTTAGATAATGCTGTTTCGGATGGCATCCTTTTGCCGTTGTATCGCTGTTCCGAAGCTTGCCGACGAGGACGAGTTTATGGCTCGTCAGCAGGGGCTCATCGACGGCGAAAGCGTCCCCGACCGCAGCTACGCACGCGAAACATCCTCGAAGAATACAAACGAGGTGCATTCGGGCCGGGTATTCCCAAACTCGAAGAAGCTTTCCGTCACTAAAACCGTGTTTTATAAGGGTTGGTTTTTCAGCCAATCAGTGACAATCCCTATCACATATTCGGGACTGTAATTGTAAGTATGGTTTTCTCCAGGGATTAGCACCAGGTGGCTGTGATCCAATACTTTGTTATATCGCTCAGCGTAGGTATACGGCACCACAACATCCGCCATGCCATTTATCACCAAAGCGGGACCCGAATATTTCTCGGCAGTTTCGTATATCGGCAGATTCATAGCAGACTCTATATAAGATCGACCTATGGAATGGCCGCCGCTGACAGGATACACGTCTTCATCAAGATGCCAGGGATCAAAGCGACCGCCATGCGTCATCCCCCTCAATGCATCATCGCGCAGTACTGCGGCTGCTGACAACAAAACTTCACTTACAATCTGAGGGTACCCGCATCGGCCGCTTGCCATCGAAGTCACTACCCCACCTTGAGAGTGCCCCAACAATGAGATATTTTTTGTAACCGACAATTGCCTGACGTAAGCTATCACATTAATCAGATCATTGATTTCATTGGGCACCGTCATGTTCTCAAATTTTCCCTCACTTTGGCCACACCCGTTGAAGTCAAACCGAAGAACTCCTATTCCGAGTTGATTAAGGTTTTTCAACAGCGGTTCAAAGAGATGAAACTTCATATCTCCGCCAAATCCATGCGAAAAAATTACCATAGGAACCTTCTCGCCCGCCTGCATTGAAGGGAGAGAAATTCGAGCGGCCAATTTGCCTTGAGAGCCGTCAATGTAAAACAATTCGCCATTAACAGGAATTGCCGGCGAGGGAATAATTGAATTAGGTGTTATAGCTGCCATAGTTTACCATTTTTACGATAAACAATTACGACCATAATTGCGTTCAACAGCTCTTCCCGGATGACATAATCCTGTTTAATACATTCTTTATTACTTTGACCCTACATTGTGACGGTAGGGGCGGGGGGATTTGTTGGTTTGGGAATTTTGTTGTAACTTTGGGGGCGGAATGGGAGCTGTGGGCTTCCGGACCGAGTAAATATCAGAATAACAGGGGTGTCTTTCGTCCATGGACGGGAGGCTGAGATCAGACCCTACGAACTTGAAGCGGGTAATACCGACGAAAGGAGGTTTTTTATGAAAGTATCTGTAAATCAGAAGGAATTCTCGACGGATTCCGACCGGTTGACAGTCGCCGGACTGCTCAACGAAATCAAGTCGCAAACAACCGGAATAGCGGTTGCGGTTAACGGTAAAGTGGTGCGAAAGGCTGACTGGCAATCGGCGTCACTTGCCGACGGAGATCAAATTACCGTGATCACTGCTGTGTGTGGCGGCTGATGAAGCTCATTGCCATTACAACACCGGAATTTTGGTACGGTGAAGCCCATGCTATCTGTTGTCTGTTGGACAACGGATGGTGGCGTGTGCATATACGCAAACCTCACGCCGACCGAGCATCCCTATCGGCGCTAATCGAAGAAATTCCGGAAAGTTACCGCCAACGAATCTCGCTCCACGACCATTTTGATTTAGCCGCAAAATTCCACTTGGGCGGCATCCACCTGAACAGACGAAATCCATTGCCTCCGGCCAACTGGACGGGATTGGTCAGTCGGAGCTGTCACTCGGTTGAGGAGGTAGCAGAATTTTCTCAAATCGACTACGTAACTCTAAGTCCTGTTTTTGACAGCATCTCAAAAGCCGGTTATCGCAGCCGATTCAGCACGGAAACGCTCAAGCGAGCCGACCTTAGCAAGGTCTATGCTCTTGGCGGAGTGACCCTTAGCCATATCGGACGACTCAATGAATTAGGATTCGCAGGAGCTGCAATGCTCTCCGAGGCCTGGAAAACAAAAATGGAAACACTTCAATATATCACCCATACCGACACGGGCCTCGACGAAGTGCTCCGCGGAGGTTGCCGCTGGGTACAATTGCGGATGAAAGACGCATCCGACAGTGAATTTGCCGAAATGGCGAACCGAATCATCCCAATGTGCCGAAATTATGGTGCAACCATCATCTTCGATGACCGTGTCGACATGGTTGCCGAACTCGGTGCCGACGGCGTTCACCTCGGTAAGAAAGACATGCCCGTGGAGAAAGCAAGGAAAATCCTTGGACCGTCGAAAATCATCGGCGCTACAGCCAATACCGAATCCGACATGCTCCGTGCTTTCGAGGCGGGGGCTGACTACATCGGCCTCGGTCCATTCCGATTCACCACAACCAAGAAGGAGCTCTCGCCAATACTTGGAGCCGAGGGAATCCGGCGAATCATGGAGTATTGTCATCGGGAAGGTATCACCATCCCCGTCGTTGCCATCGGCGGAATCACGCTTGACGATCTGGTCGCTTTACGCCGAACGGGCGTCAACGGAGTGGCCATCTCGGGTTTGATATTCAACTCTCAAGACAAAGAACAAACAACAAAAACCATCATAAACACATGGAAAAACTGATAATCGGCCAACGCGAGTTTACGAGCCGCCTCTTTGTAGGCACCGGCAAGTTCAGCTCAAACCGCATCATGAAGGAAGCTATCGAAGCATCCGGCTCGGAGATGGTGACCGTGGCCTTGAAACGAATAGACACGGACAACAGCGAGGACGAACTGCTCAACCACATCCTGGCCCCGAACATCCAACTGCTCCCCAACACTTCCGGTGTCCGCGACGCACGGGAAGCCGTGTTTGCCGCCCAACTGGCCAGAGAAGCTTTTGAAACCAACTTCATCAAACTCGAAATCCACCCCGACCCTCGCTACCTTTTGCCTGACCCGATCGAAACTCTCAAGGCCACTGAGGAATTAGCCAAGGACGGGTTCATCGTTCTGCCGTACATTCAGGCCGACCCAGTTCTGTGCAAACGACTGGAAGATGTCGGCACGGCTGCGGTTATGCCCTTGGCCGCCCCTATAGGTACCAACAAGGGTATTGTGGTCAAGGACATGATTGAAATCATTATCGAGCAGAGTTGCGTGCCTGTCGTTATCGACGCCGGCCTCGGAGCGCCATCGCACGCCGCTCAGGCCATGGAGATGGGCGCCGACGCGGTGCTGGTCAACACCGCCATCGCTATCGCCAACGACCCCGTGGCCATGGCAAGGGCATTTGCAAAAGCAGTCGAAGCCGGGCGCGAGGCCTATTGCGCCGGACTCGGTGAAGTATCTAACGTAGCTGCGGCCAGCAGTCCCTTAACCTCATTTCTCGGGTGATGTTTGCCGACGAATTAGCCAAATACGACTGGGAGGAAACGACCCGGAAAATAATGTCGATGACTTCGGCCGATGTCGAACGTGCCTTGACAAAGCGGCGCCTTGACATCACTGACTTCATGGCTCTCGTTTCGCCTGCCGCAGCTCCCTACCTCGAGCAAATGGCAGCGCTAAGTCAACACTATACCCGCGAGCGTTTCGGCAAAACCATATCGATGTACATACCCATGTATATCACTAATTCATGCACCAACTCCTGCGTCTATTGCGGATTCAACCATCACAACCACTTCGATCGCGTAGTGCTGACGATGAATCAGATTGAGGACGAATGCAAGGCCATCAAACGATTGGGTCCGTTCGAAAACCTGCTGTTAGTGACGGGCGAGAATCCGAAAGTTGCCGGGCCTGACTACCTGGAGGAGGCCTTGCGCACATGCCGCCCGTATTTCAACAACTTGTCGATGGAGGTAATGCCGCTGAATACCGAGGATTACGAGCGACTGACACATGCGGGACTCAACGGTGTGGTATGCTTCCAAGAAACCTATAACCGGGCCAAGTACAAGACCTACCATCCGGCGGGAATTAAGTCGATATTCGAATGGCGTCTCAACGCTTTCGACCGTATGGGCATGGCCGGTCTGCACAAAATCGGGATGGGCGTATTGATTGGTCTTGAGGATTGGCGCACCGATGTAACGATGATGGCGGTGCACCTGCGCTACCTTCAGAAGCATTATTGGCGCTCGCGGTTCAGCGTCAACTTCCCGCGCATGCGACCGGCAGCCGGCGGCTTCCAGCCAAATGTCGTGATGAGCGACCGCGAACTATGCCAGCTCACTCTGGCCTTCCGCATTTTCGATCATGACGTAGACATCGCTTATTCCACCCGCGAGTACCCTACCTTCCGCGACAACATGATGTCGCTCGGGGTGACGTCGATGAGTGCAGGCTCAAAGACCGATCCCGGCGGTTATCATACCTCCCCGCAGTCGCTCGAACAATTTTCTGTCAGCGACGAGCGCACACCTGCCGAGGTGGCCGAGGCCATCCGGAAGGGCGGATATCAGGTGGTATGGAAAGATTGGGACAAAGTTTTTGACTGATATGGATAGATATTCAAGACAGATTATGCTTCCCGAAATAGGCGCGGAAGGTCAAAAGCGCCTTGCCTGTGCATCGGTGCTGATTGTTGGTCTCGGAGGACTCGGCAGCCCGGTCGCCCTCTATCTTGCCGGCGCAGGCATAGGTCGTATCGGATTGTGCGACAATGACATAGTATCCATTAGCAATCTCCACAGACAGATTCTGTACAGCGAGGACTCCGAGGGTCAACCTAAGGCTGTCATGGCAGCCAAACGCCTGGCCGAATTATCCTCCGCGACCGAATTTGATCGTTGGGAGGAAGGACTGACACAGGACAATGCACGAGACATCATTTCGCGCTACGACCTCATAATCGATTGCACTGATAACCATCGTACCCGCTACCTCATCGACGATGTTTGCCACGATTCGGGCAAAACGTGGATTCATGGCGCGATAGGCAACTTCGACGGACGAGTATCAACCTTCGCCCCCTCGGGCCTTCGCTACTCCGACCTGTATTCCGACCGGGAAGTTCTTGTCAATGCTGCGAAGTCCGCCGGCGGAGTAATCGGGCCGTTGCCCGGATTGATTGGCTCGATACAGGCTGCTGAAGCCATCAAGCTGATATGCCAATTTGGAGAGAACCTGATCGGAAAAATCCTGACAGTCAATCTCAAAAACTTACAATTTCAAATTTTTGACTTATGAAAAATAGTTTTGATAAGCATGCCTCGCTTTATGATGCATGGTTTATAGATAATCCCAATGTGCTGTTCTCCGAAGCAAAACTCGTTGCCACTACCCTTAAAGGCGCGCACAGAATACTTTCCGTGGGATGCGGAAGCGGCCTGTTTGAAAAGATTCTTAAAAAGAGCTTTGGAATCACAATCACCGATGGCATAGAGCCGGCGGAAGGTATGGCTGCCATAGCACGTCAGCGAGGTGTTGACGTAGTCGTTGCTACTGCCGAGGAAGGAGATTTTGGCAATGGCAAATATGACACTATACTTTTCAATGGCAGTCCGAGCTATATCAGCGATCTCGAGCCTGTGGTCCAAAAGGCATACGACAACCTACCCGAAGGTGGCCGCCTGGTGCTAATCGATGTGCCCAAAGAAAGCGGATACGGTATGATGTATAATCTCGCAAAGGCTCTGGGCAGTTGGGATGAACAGTTGGTCAAGGGGGTCTACCCTCCCAATCCGTATCCAATAGAACTCGTAAAGGCCGCTAACTGGCGAACTACTTCGGAAAAAATCGAAGTAATGGAAAAGGTAGGCTTCAAGGATCTCGAATTCATGCAAACCCTCACCACCCATCCGCTCTATTCGGACAATGCAGTCGAAGAGCCCTCCGAGGGTTACGATAAGGGCGATTATGTAGCCGTAATCGGGTATAAGCGATGAAGTGGAGCGAACAAGCCCGGCAGGAAGTGGAGCCTATCTATAAGGATATTCTAAAGCTTCCTTTTGTTACTGAACTGGCCGCAGGAACATTGAGTCGGGAAAGGTTTCTGTTTTATATCCGACAGGATGCGTATTATATCGAGAACTACAGCAAGGTGTTGGCTCACATTGCATCTCGCCTCCCCGACAAGCAGTGGCGTGAGGATTTTATGAAGTTCGCGCTCGACGGAATCCTTGTGGAGAATGCACTTCATGCGTCGTTTGCTGAACTCTCTACTTCCGGGATCGAGCCTACACCTACCTGCCTGCTGTATACCTCGTTCGAAACGGCAAAGAGTGTTGGACCGGTCGAAGTTGAAGCGGCAGCCGTCTTGCCCTGCTTCTGGATATATATGCTTGTGGGCAATGAAATACATAAGCTTAGCAGTCCCGACAATCCCTACGCAAGATGGATCGACACATATTCCGACGAATCCTTTGCATGCGCAACAGCACGCGCCATAGAGATTTGCGACCGGCTTGCACTTGAGACAACTGATGATATTCGCCAACAGATGACCGAAGCATTCGTATTGGCCACCAAGATGGAATGGATGTTTTGGGAAAGCGCTTACAATTTAGAAAAATGGAAGATATAAAGAAGACTTACAAGCGAGTGATGACCATAGCCGGCAGCGATCCCAGCGGAGGCGCAGGCATGCAGGCCGACATAAAAACCATCTCGGCATGCGGATGTTTCGCAACCTCTGCCATAGTTGCATTGGTGGATGAAAATACCGTTGGTGTTTACGACGTGCTGCCCGTACCCGAACGATTTGTTGCCGGACAGATACGCTCTATCCTTGACGACATCGGCACCGATTCTGTCAAAATCGGCATGCTCCATTCGGCCTCCCTGATACGGACCGTCCGCGACACGCTCGATGAGTACCCGGACATCAGCGACATCGTGCTCGACCCCGTTATGGTAGCAACCTCCGGCGATCCGCTCCTCGAAGAAGAGGCAGTCGCCACCCTCCGCGACGTATTGATTCCGCGCAGCCGCATCATCACCCCCAATATTCCCGAGGCGGAAGTACTGCTGAAGAGTAAAATCAGTCACCGCGACGAACTGCCCGATGCCGCCATCGAGCTATCCCGGCTGGGTGCGTCTGTTATGCTCAAAGCCGGCCACTTGTCCGACGACACACTGACCGATATTTTCTACAATGCCGAGACGGGCGAGATGCTCCATCTCGAATCACCGCGAATAGAAACCGTCAACACCCACGGCACCGGTTGCACGCTATCCTCAGCCATAGCTACTTATCTCGCCCAAGGACACGCGATGAACGATGCCGTTCGCTTAGGCAAAGACTACGTCGCCAAGGCCATCGCCTCCGGCGCCCGCTACCTCATCGGCCACGGACACGGCCCTGTCAACCACTTCTTCAGCCTCACGACGCTGTAAATCAGCTCTATAACTATTCTTGGTGCAATTCCCGTAAAATTTGAAACGGCGTTTTTCTGCATTTCCGTAAAATTCAGATGGGAGATTTTCTGTGTTTCCGTAAAATTGAAGTAATAATGAGTAAGGTGTTGGTTTACGGAAATGCAGTATTTTTGGTGGATGTATGGTTATGTCGGATTTTTTTATTAAATTTGGGCGCGTTTTATTTGCGCTTATCTCCCGACGGCCGTGTGTTTGTTCCGTCGGTATTGTTCCACCAAGCCCCTCCGGGGGTAGTACCTAACTTTCAAATCTTATCCTTAAAATGGCACTGACCGATCCCGCCTCGGATGCTATCCAGGCCCAACCCTCTCAGAATCAAGACACTCAGCTGTCTGCCGAAATGACCCAAAACGTTCAGGCCCAGCAGGCCGACGAGACTCTCACCAACAATGCGCTCGACATGGCCGATGCCATAGCCGACCTCGAGAACGATGCCGAGCAGACCGATGTCAAGCAACCGGCTTTTGCTTCGCTCGACGATGTTATCGCTGCGGCCGAAGAGCTGGCCAAGCGTCCGGCCTCGGAGATCGAACGCGTCGAGGTCTCGCGGTTGCGTCAGCATTTCATGAATCTCGAAAAGGAGGCCAATGACGCCGCTTTGGCTCAGTTTGAGGCTGATGGCGGCAAACCGGAGGATTTCACTCCCGCTGAAAACCAGTTGGAAGCCAAGTTCAAGGAGATTCTGAATACCATCAAGGATAAGAAGGCTGCCTACATAGCCGAACAGAACGCCCAAAAGGAGAAAAACCTGGCGGACAAGAAGGAAATCATCGCCGAGATTAACCGTCTGGCCGAAGATACTGACAATGTCAACAAGACTTTCCCAACCTATCGCGAACTGCAGGACAAGTTTAATGCTATAGGTGACGTGCCCGCTACGGACGAAACGGCCGTATGGAAGGAATTCCAGGATGCCCGCGAGCGTTATAGCGACAACCTGAAAATCAACAAGGAACTGCGCGACTACGACTTCAAGAAGAACCTCGAGCAGAAGGAGGAGATAGTCAAGGAGGCGTCGACGCTGTCGACTTCCAACGACGTATTGGGCGCCTTCAAGCGTCTGCAGGAGCTCCACCTGTCTTGGCGCGCCATCGGCCCCGTTGCCAAAGAGCTGCGCGACGAGATATGGGCGCGTTTCAAGGATGCTTCGGCCGAAATCAACAAGCGCTATCAGGCTCACTTCGAGGAGCGTAAAGCTCGCGAACTGGAGAACGAAAAAGCCAAGACCGAGATTTGCGAACGCGTCGAGGCGCTCGACTTCAATTCTCTCAACTCCTTTGCCGCATGGGACGAGATGACCAAGCAGATACTGCAGGCTCAGGAAGACTGGCGCAAGCTGGGCTTCGCGTCAAAGAAGATGAACAATGCGCTGTTCAACCGCTTCCGCGCCACCTGCGACACATTCTTCGCCCTCAAGGCTGCTTATTATAAGAATATAAAGGATGAACTGTCGGAGAATCTTGCCAAGAAGACCGCGCTCGCCGAAAAGGCTGAGGCTCTGAAAGACTCGACAGACTGGAAGAACACCACAGACGCCCTCGTCGCCCTCCAGAAAGAATGGAAGACCATAGGTGCTGTAGCCAAAAAGCACAGCGACGCTGTCTGGAAGCGGTTCCAGACGGCCTGCGACGCGTTCTTCGAGAACAAGAAGAAGCTGACATCGTCGGCCCGACTGACCGAACACGCCAACCTGCAGGCGAAGCGCGACCTTATCAAGGAACTCGACAATATCACCGAAGAAACGCCCAAGGCCGATGCACTCAACCTGATCAACGACCTGCGCGAGCGCTGGAAATCGATTGGCCATGTGCCTTTCCGCGAGAAGGACCGTGTGTACGACGCCTTCAAGTCGCGTATCGACGAGGTTCGCAAGAAGTTTGACCTGCGCGAAGCCCGCGACCGCCGCGAACGTTTCGAGGAGAATCTGGCTTCCATGGAGGGCGACGGCAACAAGATAGCCCGCGAGCGCGACCGTATGCTCCGCATCCTCGAGACCCGCCGCGCCGAACTGCGCACCTACGAGAACAACCTCGGCTTCCTCAACGCCAAATCCAAGTCGGGCAACTCGCTTGTCAAGGATTTCGAGAAGAAGATAGAGCGTCTCAAGGCCGATATCGCAGACCTCGAAGGTCAGGTACGCCAGCTTGACGCAAAGTTATAACCATCCTTTAGGAGGCGAGGCTACTCGCCTCCTACTCAATCTTTTATGACCGATCATCCTCACAAAAACCGTAGCAACTTCGCCGTACCGGCAGTATTGGCTTTGGCCGACCTGCTGTGTATATGGCTGTCGGTGATACTGATGATGGTGTCTATCGACAAGAACCCGTTTGCCATCGACGGCCGCATCACCCTCGTCCTGGCCACGGTAGCATATATCCCGGCATTCATGTACATGCGCCACGAGAGCACCTCGCGTCGCATTCAGATGCTCGACCGCGTGTTCATCACTTCGGTCAAGGCCGTCGTTGTCCACGCGTTGGTGTTTATGTCGCTGTCGGCATTCATACATGCTGACTACTCGATAACGTTCTATTGCACGTTCTACGCCATACTGTTCGTGCTCTTCCCGGTGGTCAATATGGTGTGCCGCTACGCGTTCAAGAACATGCGCCGTCGTGGCCGCTACCGTACCCGCGTTGCCATCGTGGGCACCAACAACACCTCGTCGCGACTGGCAGCAGCCATGCTTAAGGACGCCGGCTACGGATACGACATCGTGGGCTACTTCGACAGCGAATGTCTGCCCGACTTCGAGGGCAACTATGTAGGCGATTACGACAAGTTGCGCGAGATGGCCGAAGCTCACCAAATCGACGAAATATACTTCACCATGGTGGGCGAAAAGGCCGAGAACATGCCTCGCGTGGTCAAGATAGCCGACGACAACATGGTCGAGTTCTATTACGTTCCCAAGATTTCGCGCTACGTCAACGGCGGTTTCGAGTTGCACAATATCGGCACGATGCCTGTGCTGACACTGCGTCGCAACCCGCTGTCGATAGCCTGGCGCCGTTGGGCCAAGCGGTCGTTCGACATCGCCTTCTCGTCGGTATTCTTGATTTTCTCACCGATTATCTTTGTGCCGGTGGCTATCGGCATCAAGCTGTCGTCGCCCGGCCCGATATTTTTCCGTCAGGACCGCACGGGCTATCTGGGCAAGTCGTTCAAGTGCTTCAAGTTCCGCACCATGCGCGTCAATGCCGATGCCGACCGCGCTCAAGCCACTGCCGACGACCCGCGCAAGACCCGCTTCGGCGACGTCCTGCGCCGCACGAGCCTCGACGAGCTCCCTCAGTTCATCAACGTATGGTTGGGCGACATGTCGGTGGTTGGTCCGCGTCCCCACATGCTGAAACATACCGAGGATTATACCGCGCTGATTGACAAGTACATGGTGCGCCATGTTGTCAAGCCCGGTATCACCGGCTGGGCGCAGGTTAACGGCTACCGCGGCATCACCGACCAGCTGTGGAAGATGGAGAAGCGTGTCGAGTACGACGTGTGGTACATCGAGAACTGGACTTTCAGCCTTGACCTCAAGATAGTGGTGCGCACGGTGATGAATGCCGTCAAGGGCGAAAAAAACGCCTTCTGAGACCTAAACTGATTAAAAAACAAGCGACAATGAAGATTGTAAAAACCAATGCCGCCCGTTTGCTCGACCGCGCCAAGAAGGAGTACGAGCTGGTGCCTTACGAGGTAGATCTCGACAATCTCGATGCGCGCCATGTGGCCGATTCGCTCGGCGAGGACATCAACCGGGTATTCAAGACCCTCGTTCTGCGTGGCGACAAGGGCTATATGGTGTGCGTGGTGCCGGGCAACACGGAAGTCGACTTGAAGAAGGCCGCCCGCGCCATCGGTGCCAAAAAAGTCGAGATGATTCACGTCAAGGAGTTGCTGCCGCTCACCGGCTACATCCGCGGCGGGTGCTCGCCCATAGGGATGAAGAAACCGTTCCCGACGTTTTTCCATTCTACGGCCACCGATTTCGACAAGATTTACGTCAGCGCGGGTGTGCGCGGACTGCAGATAGGCATTGAACCGCAAAGTCTTATCGACTTTGTGGGCGCCGAGGTTGCCGACCTTGTCAAGGAGGGGGTAGAGCTATGAGCAACCGTTTCGGCTCCCTGTACTCGCTGACATCGTTCGGCGAAAGCCACGGTCCGGCTCTCGGCGGCGTCATCGACGGTTGCCCTGCCGGCATCCGCGTCGATATGGACGCCATAGCCACTCAGATGGCTCGCCGCCGACCCGGCCAAAGCGCTATCACCACTGCCCGCAACGAGGCTGATGCCGTGACATTCCTGTCCGGCATACTCGACGGTGTCACCACCGGCACGCCCATCGGGTTCACTATCGCCAACACAAACAACCGTTCGGGCGACTACACCGAGATAGCAGCGGCTTTCCGTCCGAGTCATGCTGACTATACATATTATAAAAAGTACAGCGGGCACAACGACATCCGTGGAGGCGGCCGTTCGTCGGCTCGCGAGACAGCTACGCGCGTCGTAGCCGGCGCTGTGGCCGAGCAGGTGCTTGGCGTCCTCGCACCCGGGCTGCGCATCACGGCGTATACCCGCAGCGTGGGCAATATCGCATTGTCCGAGCCGGCTCGACTTTACTCCCGCGAGGCCGTTGACGCGTCATCCGTGCGGTGTCCTATTCCGGCGATGGCTGCCGAGATGGAACGGCTGATTCTCGATGTCAAGCGAGAGGGCGACACCATAGGGGGCGTAGTCGAGTGCGTAGTCAGCGGGTGCCCCGTCGGTATCGGCGAACCCGTGTTCGACAAACTGAGCGCGCGGTTGGCGTCGGCCATGATGTCGATCAATGCCGCCAAGGGCTTCGAGATTGGCATGGGATTTGACGGCGCAACTCGCCGTGGCAGCGAAATGATCGACCCGTGGGAGGCAGACGCGGCCGATCCACGCGGTATACATGCCGCCACCAATCGCTCGGGCGGTATCCAGGGAGGGCTATCCAACGGCGAGGATATAGTGTTCCGCGTTGCGTTTAAGCCCGTAGCGACATTGCTGCGCGACGTGCCTACGGTCGACACTGCCGGCCGACCCACCCTACTCCATGCCCGCGGCCGTCACGACCCGTGCGTGGTGCCCCGTGCCGTACCCGTCGTCGAGGCCATGACCGCCATGGTACTACTTGACCAGATATTGCTCGACCGTGCCCGTAAATTATAAGCAATACAGCGAGTTTCTTGCTGAGAAGTTCCCCGGCCACGTCAAGTTGCAGAAGGTCGGGGTCAGCGTCGGCTTTTCGTGCCCCAACCGCGACGGCACCATCGGTCGCGGGGGTTGCGCGTATTGCAACAACGCGTCGTTCACCCCTGACTACGGCCGGCGACCTGACGACATCGTCGAAACCATCGAAAAGGGCAAAGCCTTCTTTGCGCGCAAATACCCGCAAATGAAGTACTTGGCTTACTTCCAGAGCTACACCAACACCCACGGAGCCGACGTGGACACGCTCATGCAGATGTATCGACGGGCTGCCGAGGTGGAGGACGTTGTCGGGGTAATCATCGGCACACGCCCAGACTGCGTGCCCGACGAGCTGCTCGACCGACTTGCCGAGATGAATCGCACCGTCTGCCCCGTCATGCTCGAATTTGGAGCCGAGTCGTCGCACGATGCCACGTTGATGGCCGTAAATCGTTGTCACACATGGGCTGACACCGTCGACGCCGTACACCGAGCCACCTCGCGCGGGTTGTCCGTCGGCTTGCACTTCATCATGGGATTACCCGGCGAAACCACCGACATGATGCTCGACACAGTGCGCCGCGCTGTCGCCCTGCCCGTCGACACACTCAAATTCCATCAGCTGCAGATCATCCGAGGCACCCGCTTTGCCGACGAGTACGCTACCAATCCCGCCAAATTTCGGCTGTTCACCGTCGACGAATACGTCGCCCTATGCCGCCGCATCATCGACATCGTCGCGCCCACCGGCATCGCCATCGAACGCTTCGTCTCCCAATCCCCCGACACCCTCCTCATCGCCCCCCGCTGGCACCTCAAAAACTACCAATTCACCCACCTCCTCCACCACCCCTAACTATAAACCCTCAAACGGCAGCGTGCTTATATAAGCTACCATCCGTAAACACCATAGGAAGATATTTAGGATAATGTCCATTCCCTTTTGTGGGTTCTAAGATCAAAATTTTTGACCTTAGAACCATCCATTCCTCTTTGGTAAGTTCGAAAACAAATCCGGCGGGGAATTTGTCAGGATTGTTTTTAACAGCCTGATTAACCTCCTTAGTTTGCACCCCATAAAGATGCGCAACTAGGAAGTCGGGAATCAGGCATCATCTCACGTCAGGTCCCACAAGATAAGTTAACTAGTAGTGGATATTGCATCCATCAGATCCTGATACGTGGTTATTTGGTAGTACTTGACGTTGTCGGTTGAGATTTCGTTGAACAGTTGAGCGCAGCAGTCAATCTTGGCATTTTCTATTGCGTTAAGCTGCATTGATTGGAGCGA
>CAZNGJ010000060.1:1776-14823 GCA_964572615.1 uncultured Bacteroides sp. | reverse complement strand
GAAGAACCGAAATATGAGGGGGTAGTGAATTATATATGGTGAAATGATTCCCTTTCCACGGTGCCTGTCAACAACAGCACCATCGACATGGGCACCGTGGCTGTCGGCGTTGCCCGCAACCAGGCCGTTACCGTCAAGGGTTCCGACCTGACCGGTCCGCTGACGCTGGCGCTCAACGACCCCGCCGGCGTCTTCGCCATCAGCGCAACATCGCTGACTGCCTCGGCCGTCAATGCCCAAAGCGGCGCACAGGTCACGGTGACCGTCAACGCCAAGGCTGCCACAACATACACCGCCACCCTCACCATCGCGTCGGCCACCGACAAAGTATCATCGACAGTGACACTTAAGGCCGTGGCCATGACCGGTCTGCCGGCGACTGCCCCCACGCATGTCACCGATCGCTCGTTCGTTGCCCACTGGACCTACGTGGGCAATCCTGACAATACCGGGTGCTACACCCTCTACGTCAAGGATACCGACGGCAACGACATCGACACTTACCCCCGCGCCGTGCCCGCTGCCGACGAGGCATTCTTGGTTGACGAGCTCGAACCCGAAACCGACTATTCGTTCTTCATCAAGACGCCCATCCTGACGTCGAACGTGATGAACGTGCGCACCGCAGCTCCCATACCGTCGATACAGATACTCTACGACGGTGACCTGGCTATCACTACCGAGCCGGGTATCCCCTCCGAGCCGGTCGAACTGCTGCTCGATATCGAGAATATATACAGCGATATAACCTTTACCGTCAGCGAGCCGTTCCAGCTCAGCTCCGACAAGGATTCGTGGAGCACGTCGATTGTCGTCGACCCGCGCGAGGACCGCATCTACCTGCGCCTGCTCAGTGAGGAAGGTGGCATCTTTACCTCGGCCATCCACGCCACCGCCGGCGACTACTCGACCGACGACGCCGAGGTGTCGGGCACCGTCGCTTCTGTGACGGCCTTCCTCGAGGACTTCGAGAACCAAGGCGCCCACACCGGCAACTACACCACCACCTCGTACACCGGCAACGCCTCGACCTGGACACTGTCCGATGCCGGCGTATTTGTGGTCAAGAACGAGGCCTTCAGCGGTCAGCACTATCTGCGCTTGGGCAAGACCGCGGGTAGCACCGCCACGATGGACACCGACAAGGAGGGCGGCATCGGCATTGTCACTGTGCAGGCCGCCGGATGGAGCCCCGCAGACGGTTCGACCAAGTTTGAACTTGAATACTCCACCGACGGTGGCGCCAACTGGCAGTCGGCCGGAGAAGCGTCGATAGCCACCCCCGCATCGACCACCAAGGCATACGCACCCTACACATTCACCGTCAACCGTCCCGGCAAGGTGCGCCTGCGCATCCGCCAGACCTACGGCCAGCGCGCATGCATCGACGACATCGCAGCCACCAACTACAGTGCCGCTGTCGACGACATCAGCTTCGGCGACGACAAGGGTAACGGCTGGGACGCATGGTGCTCGGGCTCAGCACTTTGCCTGAGTCTCGACGCTGATGCCGAAGTAGCAGTTCACGGCGCCGACGGCATCACCTACTTCCGTGGCGATTTCAGCGCCGGCACACATTCGCTTAACCTGCCGAAGGGCCTCTACATCGTAGTTGTCGGCCGGTCGACACGTCGCGTACTTGTTAAGTAATGGCACAGGACATGACCACCGCCCATCCCGAATTCACACAGCGCACCGAGTTGCTGCTCGGTGCCGACGCGATGGCTCGGCTCGCCGAGTCGCGGGTGGTGCTGTTCGGGGTGGGCGGTGTCGGTTCGTGGTGCGCCGAGGCGCTTGCCCGCACAGGCGTCGGCCACATTACCATCATCGACAGCGATACCGTGGCGCCGTCCAACATCAACCGGCAGATGGTCGCCTTGCACTCCACCGTCGGTCGACCCAAGGTGGACGTCATGGCCGAACGGATGCGCGACATCAACCCCGGCATAGACGTGCGCACCGTCATGGCCCACATCACCCCCGAGGAGGCGACCGAGTTTCCGTACGGCGACTATGACGTCGTCATCGACGCCATCGACTCCATTCCCACCAAGTGTGCGCTGATTCTGGCGGCCACGCACAATTCGCGCCCGCGACTCGTCTCGTCGATGGGCGCGGCCCTCAAGAGTGACCCCACGAAAATCGAAGTAGCCAATTTTGACCGCGTTTACGGCTGTCCGTTGGCTCGCGCCATCCGCACACGCTTCAAGCGCAACGGCACACTCCCCCGTCACAAGTTCAAGTGCGTATTTTCGCCCGAACTGCTTGCCAATCGCGCCGACATAACGGCCACGCAGACCGCCAATGGCCTGAAGATGCCCAACGGCACCCTCGTCTACGCCACAGCTACCTTCGGCCTGACCTTAGCCCACCTGGCCATCACCGCCTTGTTGTCTATTAATCCGTCTATTAAATAGGTCTATTAATCCGTCTATTAAATAGGTCTATTAATCCGTCTATTAAATAGGTCTATTAAAGTGTCTATTAATACACCCAGCCAACATTGTCTACCCAAAGGGTGAGGCCGGGGGTGCCGGTGTAAGGTTCGCCGCCGGCGGCCGAGAACATCACGATGGCATGTGTGGGCGCCGTACCGGCTGCATCCCAGCCTACCTCCTTGACAGGCACCATCTTACCCTTGGAGTTTTTGGCGTAATAGCTTTTCTTTTCTGGGATGAGCGGCATTATCGAGGCGCCGCTTTTGCCGTACACAATCTTGAGGTCGTGCTTGTTCTGCCAACCCGAAGTCGACTTCTTGTACGCCTCGCGAGCAGTGCCTACGCGGTGGGCGAACAGGTTGCCGTCCTTGTCCTCCCAACGGCGCTGCAGAACGACCATAGTCTCGCCTGCGTCGGCATCCTGGAGAGTCTTCTTCTTGCCGAAGCCGGGCGAGTAGATGCGCTGGTTGGTGTTGGGCATAAAGAACTTGTAATCAAAGCGCAACGCCTTGGGCTGACCCTTGAAGGGCACGCCCATATCCATCTTGCTGTAAGGATTTTTGGTGTTCTTGATGGGCTCCTGCATCTCGCCGAGGAATATGGAGCCGCCTACGATGACCTCGATGTTGACTATACCGGCTGCCTTGCAGTTGTCGTACTCGCATACGAGCTTGGCAGCCTTGCCGTTACCGGCGCGATCTTCGGGATAAACGGCGTTCGACGCCTTGGCCACGCCGGCAGGCTTGGCCAGCACGTTCGAGGTCGCCCAGGGCGAGCCGCCGCGGCTCTTGTAGGCGGCGCCGCTGTTGTCGGTGCCTGTCGGGCAGATCTCGTAAACCTGCTTGGTCTTGCCGCCGAGCAGCTTGGATTCCTTGATGTTACGGGTCAACCAGTTGTTGAAATCGCCATATTTGATGGGCTCGAAACGCTCGGCCTTCATGCCGGGCACAAACATGAGCGTGCATATAGACGCCATGCAGATGCGCTGAATAGTCTTGATCATTAAATAATTGAAACAGATGCGTTAGGGAAACATGCCGGCCGGACATCGCTGTCCCCGGCGCGTAGATAACAAATAGATTGCAAAATTAGTAACTTTGCACGATATATCCAACAAATAACGTGTTCTATTCGTTTGGTGATATTGCCGATTTTGATTATTTTTGTGACATCAACAGCCACTATACACCCCTAATCCTAACCGCGAACCGATATGGGTACAAGTCCTTGCGTAATCCCCAACGAGATAGCCATGCAGCAGGCGTGGCGCTTCCGCCTGTGGGGTACCGGCCGGCTGATGTCGTCGCAGGGTAAAACCGTCGAGGTCGTCGAGGCCGGCAAATGGAACACCGGGCCGGGGCCCGACTTCACTGACGCTCGCATCCGCGTGGACGGCAAGGTGTGGGCCGGGTGCATCGAGATACATCGCCACGCCGCCGACTGGTACCGTCACGGACACGACCGCGACCATGCCTACGACAATGTGGTGCTCCATGTAGTTGGCGATGATGACTGCCGCGTCTCGCGTCCCGACGGCACCGAGATTCTCCAGACGGTCATGCAGATAGGCAACGGATTTGCGGGTATGTTTAATGGGCTGCTCAATGGAGGGCGCCTCGTGCTGCCTATGTGTGGCGACGCGCTCGAGGGCGTACGCGACATATTCAAGACCGACTGGCTGACGGCCCTCGCCTTCGAACGCCTTAACCGCAAGGCCGACGACATCGCCAAGCACCTGGCCATGACTTCGGGCAACTGGTTTCAGGCCGTTTTCATCACCCTGGCGCGCGGACTCGGCTTTGGCTCGAATGCTGACAACATGGAGCGCATGGCCCGCAGCATCCCGTTCAAGACGTTGTTGCGCCACTCGGATAATGTCGAGGCCGTCGAGGCCCTCCTGTTCGGTCAGGCCGGGTTGCTGAATGCCGATGCGCCGTCCGACGAATACGAGCAGAATCTCGTCAGGGAATACGCTTTCTACGCCCGAAAATATGACCTGACCCCCATCGACCGCCCGTTGTGGCGCATGTCGGTGCGCAGCGTGGCCAACACACCGCACCGACGTATCGCATTGTTAGCCAAATTGGTATGCGCGCATGGCACCGACTTGGGCAGTCGGCTGTGCGAGCATCGCGACCCTGCGGAGATACGCCGGTTCCTCAACGTCGACCTCTCGGAGTACTGGGCTTACCACTCGTCGTTCGGTCGCCAAGGGTCGGCACGCATGGCGCCGTTGGGTCAGCAAAGCCTCGACTTGTTGATTATCAATGTATTGGCACCACTTATCTATTGCCATGGCCTGGAACGCTGCCGACCCGAGCAGATGGATGCTGCCGTGTCACTGTGGGAGGGCCTGCCGGGCGAGCGCAACAGCATAACCCGTGGCTTCGAGGACCACGGCATCAAGGCCGCGGATGCCTTTACGAGTCAGGCACTCATACAGTTGCACCGCGAATACTGCGAGAGGCGCCGCTGCCTCGAGTGTCGCCTCGGCCACCGGCTGCTATCGTCGTTTATCACCTTCCGACAATAAAAAAATCCCCGCAATTGCGGGGACTTTTTTATTGGACTTATAGGACTTATAGGTCCTATAGGTCTTATAGGGCTAATACTTAGTTGAAGATGTACTTGATGCCGAGCTGCAGCTGCCAGCACTGGGTGTTCTCGCGGAGGAAGTCGTAGCTGGTGGTGGGATACTCACCGTTGACTTTGTTCATCGAGAATACGGGCTTGCGGTCGGCGGTCATGCCTTCATACTTGAGAGGACGGCTGTTGTTGCAGATGTAGTTGGTCTTGTTGACACCCCACTTGGAGTTGATCAGGTTGCCGATGTTCATGATGTCGAAGCTTACCTGGATGGCGTGCTTGGCGGCGCCTACGCGGAACTCGAAGTCCTCCATGATGCGCAGGTCGAAGCGGTGTGTCCAGGGGTTGCGGGCGCTGTAAGCCTCGGCATACTGACCTTTGTGGCTGCGCAGGTAGGAATCCTGTTCGAGGAATGCCCAGAATGCGTCGCGGTCGGCGTCGGTCTTGAAGGTGATTTCGCTGTTGTCGCGGGGGATGTACATCAGGTCGTTGTTGATGCCGTCGCCGTTCATGTCGTTCGAGTAGCAGTAGCTGTAACCGTTGAAGCTGTAGCCGCTGTAGAAGAGGCTGATGTTGGTGTTACGCTTCAGGCCGTTGTAGGTGAAGGGGATGGTCCAGTCGGCTGAAGCGATGAGCTTGTTGGGCACAACGTACTGCGAGCACTGCACGTCGGCCAGGTTGGGACCGTCGACAGTGATGAGGCCCTGCCATGTCGATACGGGGTCGCTGCCGGGCATACCGGATACCTCGCTGTTGGCGGTGTGGGTGTACGATGCCATGAGGCGCAGGTTTTCGATGGGGCGGGCGTTGATTGTGAAGCTTTCGATGAAGCCGTGACCCTTGGACGAGTTGGTCAGCACGACGGCGTTCTTGCCGGGATAGTACATGTACGAGTTGTCCGAGGGATAGATGACGCGGTTATCGGCGCCGTTGAAGTGTTCGGCGTTGCTCCACTGGTCTTCGGGCTTGATATTCCAGTTGGTGATGTTGACCGAGTTGAAGTTACGCATGTAGATGAGTTCGCCGCTGACGTACAGGGGGAAACCTACGGGCAGACGGTAGTCGATACCGACCGACGACTTCCATACCTGGGGCATCTTGAAGTCGGAGTCGACACCCGAGATCTTGCTCGAAGCGGTGTGGTGCTCGTTGGTGGTGGGCAGGCCGAACTTGTTGATGACCTCGTCCATATCGGTGATCATGCCGCCGGCCAGTTGGTCGAGGCGGGGGTCATGGCTGACGGGTACGCCGTTCTTGTATGTGGTGGTGAACTGTACGGAGTTCTGCACGAGGTTGGCGTTGGTGGGCATGTTGGTGAAGAACACCAGGGGCAGACGGCCGGTGAAAATACCGGTACCACCGCGTACGGTGAGGTTCTTGTCGCCCAGAACGTCCCAGTTGAAGCCAACGCGGGGCGATACCTGCAGCTGGTTCTTGGGCCACAGGCCGGTGTCGATGTGCTTGCCGCCGAAGTCGAGTTCGTAGATGGCGTTGTTGCGCGACAGGGCGCTGTTGTCGAAGAACAGTTCGTCGAGACGGATACCGTAGGACAGTTTGAACTTACGGGTGATGTTCCATTCGTCCTGCAGGTAGATGCCGAGCTGGTTGAATACCACTTCGGCTGCGGGGTCCTTGACGCCGTTGAAGCCGTAGGTGATGGCGAACGACTCGGGAGCGGCGCCGTTGATGAAGTCGTCGACGCTGTTATAGCGGTAGTAGCCTGTACCGTTACGCATGTAGGCGTTGGATGCCATCTGGTGTTCGTAGGCAAGACCGCCGGTGAGCTGGTGAGCGCCGAGCAGCCATTTTACGTTGTCGGTAACGGTCCAAACCTTGTTCTTGACGCCGTTATTGTAGGTGAACAGCTCGTAGCCGGCGCTCATGTAGGGTTCGAGGATGGGCTGACCGGCAGCGTTATAGCCGGCCATGATGTCGATGAAGGGGAACGGGCTCGAGTTGGTGCCGCGCATGTCCTTGATGAAGGTGTAGGTGGCCAGCAACTGGTTGGAGATCTTGTCGCTGAAGCGGCTGTTGAGGTCGAGCGAGAACGATGTTACGGCGTTCTCCATCGAGTACATCGAGTTGGCAAAGGCCATCGACTGAGTGCCGACGCGGTATGTGCCGTTCAGGCGGTAGCCGGTGTCGGACGAGTTGCCGTTAGGACCGTTCCAGGCTACGTTCTTGGTGTAGTTGAAGCGGAAGGCGGCACGGTGCTTGTCGGTGATGTTCCAGTCGAGGCGAGCCAGAACACGGTTGTTCGACTCGTCGCCGGGGAACTTGGTGAACGAGCCCGGATCGTAGTTGTACTTGCTCATCAGATGGTCCGATACGCGCTGCATGTCGGCGGTGGTGGTACGCGATACCATACCGCCGGGGGTCATGCCGGGAGCGCAGGCCATGTACTTGATGACCTCGCCGGGGTTCGACTCGTGTTCGTAGTTGGCAAAGAAGAAGAGTTTGTTCTTGATGATAGGACCGCCCACGGTGAAGCCGTAGATGGTGCGCGAGGCGTCGGCGCGGGTGCCCAGTTCGGTACCGTCGATGCGGTTGCCGCGCAGGGTCTGGTTGGTGTAATATACGTAGGCCGAACCCTTGAAGGTGTTGGTACCCGACTTGGTGATGGCGTTGATGCCGCCACCGATGAAGTTGGTCTGGCGCACGTCGAAGGGCGAGATTACGATCTGCATTTCGTCGATGGCGTCGAGCGAGATGGGGTTGCCGCCACCGGGGAGGTTGGAGCTCAGACCGAAGTTGTTGTTGAAGTTAGCACCGTCGATGGTGAAGTTGGTGCTACGGCCGTCGGCGCCTGCAAAGCTCATGCCGTTCGAGTAGGGCGAGAGTTTGGCGATGTCGGCGATGGAGCGGTTGACTGTAGGCATGGCCTGCATCATCGCGGTCGAGATGTTGGTGGTGGCACCGGTCTTGGCCTGGATGAAGCGGCTGCCTTTGCCGCGTACCACGACTTCGGCCAGCTGGGTTACATTGTCTTCGAGGTAGATGTCGAGCTGAGTGTTTTCGCCCAGTTCGAGCACGATGTCATCGAGCACTACCGACTGCTTGCCTACATAGCTGTAGGTGATTTTGTACGGACCGCCGGTACGCATACCCTCAATCGAGTAGTAGCCGTCGAGGTTGGTGGCGGTGGCATAGCGTGTGCCGGAGGGCTGGTGTACAGCCACAACCGAAGCGCCGATCAGGGGTTCGCCACCGGGTTCGGTCACCTGGCCCGAGAGCGATGAGGTTGTTACCTGTGCGCGGACACCGATGAGTGTCAGCGCCATCATCATCACAAGCATCATGCAACGCATGGAGGATGTGAAAGTGAAGGTTTTCTTCATAAAAAGAATTGATTGGTTATATGAAAAAAGTAGAATGTGCCCCGGGCCGCTGCCCGTGGCGGGTTAGTTCTTGTTTGGTTTCTTGGTCTTGGTGGTGGTGTAGAGCACCCGCCCCTTCTTGTCGAGCATAGTTATGGTAGCGCTGTCGCGGCCCACGGCCATAGTCATGAATCCCGACAGGCCGGAGGTGAACCGGGCGTCGGGAGCAGGATCGAGCACCGGGTAGGCCTCCGAGCCGGAGGTGCACGTCACGAAGTCGATGGTCGGCTGGGTGGCTGTCGAGTCGCTCACGAAGTGCTCAAAACAATGGACATCGCCGCTGATATAGAAATCGGGGCGATGTCGCATTAGTATGGGGGCAATATGGGACTGTATGTCGGCGCGCTGGCCCGAACCGTCGGGACGGCTCGAATAGACGGGATGATGGGCGGCAACGATGACCCAATCGGCGGTAGATGCTGCCAGCTGCTGTTCGAGCCAGGCCGTCTGAGCGGCCGTATCCTGCTGACAGGCATGGGGATAGATGTCGGGTTGCGAAACGGCTCGTCGCAGGAACGGGGTGGTGTCGAGCACGATGACCTCGACCTCGGTGCCGCGACTCTTGAACTTCTTGGTATAATATCGGGCGGGCATGTTCCAGCGGCGGCTACGGTCGCTGTAGTCTATCAAGGCTTGCGTATTGCCCTGATAGTCATGGTTGCCGAGCGCGCAGTACCACAGCGAGTGGAGCCACGGATTGGTGTAGATGTTTTCGAAGTTGGATTGCCACCCCGGATCGTCGACGCTCTCGACACCCCAGAAGTGGAATGTGTCGCCTAGATTGAGGATGGCGTGGGGGTGATACTCTGCGGCTACGTCGCCCAATGTGTTGGCCACCTCCACTTGGTCGGCGCCGCCGAATGCGCCCAAGTCGCTGACAATGATGAAGTTGACGTCGCTACGGGGCAACTCTTCGCTTCGCACTACCAGAGTGCAAAGCAACGCCACGACTAATAAAGCATACTTCGAGTACGGACGCATGGGGGATGTGTAACGTGTTGAGTTAGTATGATGCCTCGGCGCCGGGCCATAAAGACACTAAAAAAGCAGCGCCTGTCGAAAGACGCTGCAAAGTTACAAAAAATTTTTAGATTTCTTAACCCAAAATTTATTAAAATTTCGACAGTGCGCAGAGTGAGTTCTCTGAGCCGGAGTTCCGAGCGTTACAGGTTTACTGGGATTGTTAGGTAATATTCCTTGCTCCCGATGAGTACCGAATGGGAAAACCCGGGTTTGTTGGTCTTTTTTACGTTGTAATTGACTCCGTTTACCTCAACATTATAGCCGCCCGGACCTTGATATACCTTGGCGGTGTAGATGCGATGCTTGGTGGCGTAGTCGAACACGCCTGTCTTGTACTGTTTGTAACGTCCCGGGTGTTCAACATCCGATTCTTTCTTGTCTGTCTGGGGATTTGAGGTCGTTTTGGGCTTGCCTTCTGTTTTGGGCTTGCCTTCTGTCTTGGGTGCGCTGACAGTAGCTTTTTCCACTTTTGGTTCCGATGCCTGCGGGGTGCCGGAAGCGTCGGATTTATTGACTGTCGTTCGGTCGATTTGACCCAATCCGAGTTCTTTATTGGTGGTGACCACTTCGTTGACGTATGTCGAGTATGCGTCAAGATACCCTTGAGTATGACTATTGTATATTGCGGTCATCTCTTCCATGGTCGGTTCGCGTCCGTAAATTTTTGAGAAATTGGCGATTTCCTCCTGAGCACGCTTCATTCCGTCCTCGACCAATGCCTGTGTCCTTAGCGCTGCTTCACGATCCATCAGCTGACTGCGGTACAACAAGTTGGCTTGCAAGTCGTGTGCGTAAGCGTCAATACCTGTCAGCCCCATTTCCTTAGACGAGGGCAAAGTGGGACGTCCGGCCATGTAGTTGGCGACAAAATTTTCGGGCTTAAGGTATTTCTCCGCTAATTGCTGACCCTTCTTCATGGTTTCAGCTGACCGCGCGTACATATCTTCCATGTAACTACTGCTGTGCGGGGAACTCGACGAAACGGGCTTTTGATAACCTCTGGAAGTAGAGCTTTTTGATTTAGATCTTGTTCGATTAGATGCTCTTGAACTTAGGGAGGCGCTGCTGCGTCGTGGAGCCGTGACCGTGCTGTTGGCTCGCCTCGCCTGCTTCATCTGGTTGTTCATGGCGACGCCCTGCGCAACTTGTCCGGCCACCTGACCGGCCATATTGAGCAACTGGCCCCACATCTGAGCCTTTTCTGCGTCTGCCCGGGCCTTCGACTCAGAGGCGCTGTTATAGAGTTCGCGCGCATCGGATTTCATGTCCGAAGTCGACTCGTTACTGTTCATAACTTTCGTGAAATCGGACATAGCCTGCCCCCATTTCCCACGGTTATATTCAATCTTTCCGCGCATCATGTATGCGTCGGGTGACGGACGGAGCGAAATGATGCCGTCTACCACCTTTTTCGCGCCTTTCAAGTCGCCGGTGTTAGCGAGGTTGGCAGCTCGGTCGTACTCTTTTTCTATCGTTTCGATCAGTTGTAACTCTCGTTCGAATTGTCGTTGTTCCTCGATTTCGTCGAGCAACTTGCCCGGGATGACGACCGACATACCGACATAACATTCGGCCAGACCGCCATTTATTTCTTTGAGCAGTTCGGGATCTACCCCGTATGGTTTGGCGAGCGATTCCCACGAATCGCCACGACGTGCGGTGAGAATTTTGTCCGGTGTTTCGGCCAATGCACTCAGTGTCGCCAGGAATAAGAAGGCGTATAGCAGTAACCCTTTCATGATCAGTCGGTTTGGATAACGGCAAAGGTACTGATATTCCAGAAGTCAGCCGGCGAAAGGATGGTAAGTTGCCAGTTGTCCTTGCTCACTTTTTCGAGTTTGTACGAATTGGCCGGCGCGGGTGTCAGCAGTTTGGCTTTCTTGCTCTTGATGTCGTACGATTTGAAGGTGCGCATGTCGACTGCCTCAAACGCATCCTCCTTAAAAGCCGAATAATCAATGGTTTTCTTCTTCAGGAAGCCACCGCCATTCAGTATGCCGAGTTCCTTGAGTTTCTTTTTGTCAGCAACCAGGATGTATCCGCGGTTTATAGTCGCGTTTTGGGTGACCATAGCCGTCTGCAGCCGTTCGTTCTTCTCTTCGAGATTGTTATAATCCTCATTGAGGGCTGTCACTGTCTGTTGGAGTTGAGTGACCGTAAATCGTTGATCGTTAAGTGCGGCACGGAGTTTAGCCAGCTCTCGGTCCTTGTTTTCGAGTTGCTGTCGCAGGGTCGTTATGGTGGTCAGCAGATGCGAGGCGCCACTGCGATTGTTGCGCAAGGAGTCCTCGAGAGTCTTGATATAGTCTTTCTGTCGCTTGATCAGGTCACCAAAAAGCTTGATTCTATCGCGTATCTGGGTGCGGGTCAAGGCCTTTTCGCCCATGGAGGGTCGGGCAGTCAGCAATTGCTCACCTTGGGAAATACTGTCGAGCGCCGACTCAATTCCGGTTATATAACTCATCAGTTCTTGGTGCTCGGTCGAAGTCTGTTGAGCTTGGCGAGCGATAGAGTCTCGTTCGGCAGTTAATTGAGCTATACGAAGTTCGTATGGCTCGACCGATGTTTCACTGCATGAAGTTGCGCCTGCAACAATAATAACAGCAAGGAGTATTGACAGGGAAATTCTCATTGGGGATAAAAGCTGGTCGACTGGGGGAATAATTTCGTGGTCCATAGGACCTTGCGGTGCAAAGTTACAAAAATAATTAGATTTATTCGAGTTTGAGGGTGTCGAGGACGGATTTGAGTTCGGTTTCGGTGGCGGTGAGGCGGGCGCGGCATTGGCTGATGAGTTCGGAGGCGCGGCGGGTCATGGCGACCATCGAGTCGATGTCGCACTTGTCGGACTGGAGGTTGGTCAGGATAGTGTTGAGTTCGGCGATGGCTTGGTTGTATGAGAAGTTGTCGGACATGGTGTATGCTATATGGTTTGAATTCAGTTGTTTTTGTCGGGGTTGACGGTCGAGGTGACGCTGCCGGAGGCGAGTCGGGTGGTCAGCACGGTGCCTGCGGGGGCGTCGTCGGGGTTTCGGAGGACGTGCCCGTCGGGGAGCAGTGTCAGGCTGTAGCCGCGGGCAAGGACGGCGTCGGGCGAGAGTACGTCGAGCAGCGCTTTTGCGCGGGTGAGGGACTCGGAGGCGCGTTCGAGAGCGCGACGGTCGGCGGTGGCGATGTCGGCGGACAGTCGGTTGAGTTGCTCGCTGCGACGCGTCACTGCCGTCGACACCACCGACGATGCCGTCAGGCCGTAGCGCTGCAACGCAGCACGGTGGCGCAGCAACGATTGTTGGGCAATACCGGGGAGGGTGGCAGCTGCGCGCGCCAGTATTTCGCGGTTGGAGGCAATGCGCTCGGAAGCAGCCTGATAGACCTTGTCGGCAGCCCGTCCCAAGGCGTCGGTTAGGCGCGTGACGGCCCCGATGAGCAGTTCGGCAGCAGCGGTTGGAGTCTTGACGCGACGATTGGCGACGTTGTCGAGTACGGTGGTGTCGCGCTCGTGCCCGATGCCGACGATGACCGGTAGCGGGAATCGCGCGATGGCTGCCGCCAGGTCGTAGTTGTCGAAGGCTGCCAGGTCGGTGGTGGCGCCACCGCCGCGGATGATGACCACGGTATCGAAG
>CAZNGJ010000060.1:0-1676 GCA_964572615.1 uncultured Bacteroides sp. | reverse complement strand
GGTATCCCGGTGGCTGCGTGGAACTTACGGCTAAGTACGTTATAGATGTTCGCCCAGATGTTGGCGCGGATGCGCGAGCGGTTTGAGCCGTCGTCGCCCTTCTCGACAAGTTCCAGGAAACAATGGCCACCCGATATGCGCAAGTCGCTTGTTTCGCCGATCACCCATACGTCGTGGACGTCGTGAGCTACGGCAATGGCGTTGGACAGGCGCTTGTTGAGCTCAAGCACCGATATGGCCACGGGAAAGAGCGAGACGGTCATTTCTTGAGCACGAATTTACGGCCGTTCCACCGGAATGTCTTCGTCGGGATGAAAGCCTCGATTATGGCCGGGTCGAGCCCTGGTGTTTCCAATGATCTGTTTGTCAGTGTGATGACTCCCGCAGCGGGATCGAACGAAGCCGAGACGGTGACGAAGGGGATGGCAGCTCGGGCGGCCTCTACTGTGACTGTGTGCCGCTCGTCGGTCTTTCCGGAATCTAAGGCGACGACTGCCGGGTTAAGCCATTCGGAGTATTCCGCTTCGACCCGCTGAATGATTGTTCCGGTACGGATATCTTCGATGATGACCTCGTCGTCGCCGGCACCGATGGGCGCCGACACAATGTCGACCGTCAACGAGTCGCTGCCGGGTGCAAAAAGATAAAAGTCGTAGGCGACGGGGGCACTCGTTTCGATGCGGACATGGTTGTCCGACAGTTCGGCTATACGGATCTTGCTGCCGGTGAGTTCGTCCTTGACGTAGGCGTCCGAGCCGGCCTCGAAGTAATCGACCATATCGAGGCGCAGGTTACGCGGCTGCCCAAGGAATATGGCATCCATTGTCGAGTCCGTCGTCGCCAGCAACTGCCTCATATCGCGGGCATTGGCTGCCAACGCCACCATGCCCGCCACAAGTATAATTAACCGTTTGAACATAAACATTATCAGAATGTGGAGTACTTATTCCACAAAGGTAAGAATAAAAAGTGAAATACCAACCATCAGCCACCTGATTATATGCGCATGTAGACAATGTGCGTAGTTATCGAGCCGATTGCGAACTAAATTTAGCTTTATGTGGTTAATATTTTGAGATATGCAAATTTATTACTAATTTTGCATTGTTATACGGGGTCTGAGTTTCCCCCATATCAAAGAAATACTTCGGGGCAAATGCAACGATTTTAGAAATCGGGGTATACCGATTGGAAGGGATGTCAAACGACATCTCTTTTTTTCTAAATGTCAAGCATGCAGTCCATGCACTTAGTGAGGAATAATCTTCATTCCCAATACAGCGCCTTTGTATGCGTAAATCTTATCGCGGATTATTTCAAAAGCGGGATTGGTTGATTTAGGGTCAAGTACATGTCGGGTGATAGGATAGGCTATAAGATCGGCGAGTTGCAATCCTACGATATTATCTTTCTTATACTTAAAAATAAACCTTCCTAAACGAGATCCCAATCGCTCTGCACTAACCCATTTAGTACCTAAAGCTCTTAGTCTGTTGTAATAGTTTAGCAGGGAGCGATCCTGTTTGACGCCTCTGCGCTCTATAAAGACATCGAGAGTTCCATCGGTAACCGAATCATCCATGCAAAATATAGCACGTTCTATAAGATACTTGAGGGACAACCCATATACATCTTCACCTCGACTGAATTTCTCAACAAACGGCTCTTTGAGTATT
>CAZNGJ010000059.1:0-15143 GCA_964572615.1 uncultured Bacteroides sp. | reverse complement strand
CGCAGGCTATTGACGAAGTGACCGACCAACTCCACATCGGCAACCGATGGATGGGACACTCCGGCCTGAACATATACGACAACACCGCTCGTATGCACGACCCCATCCTGATGCGCTTCGCCTCCCCCGACCCCCTCTTCGGCAAATACCCCGACACCTCCCCCTGGTCCCACTGCTCCGCCAATCCCCTCAACGCCATCGACCCGGACGGGAGAGAACTGGAAATAGACCACTATAAAGATAATAACGGCAATGTACATGTTAATTTAAAGTTGACGTGAGCTGTTTGTAACCTCTCCCGAAATAAATTTGACATGAGTAAAGTCGTGAAAGCTATTAATAATCAGTTGAATTCCACTTTTACTTTTAATTGCGAAAATGAAAATGGTAATTCTATATTCGTAACAATGAACTCACAAGTTCGCGAAATGAGTTCATTTTTTAAAACATTATTTTCCAAAGATCACGTTTTTGCAATTGTAGATCAGGAGTTATTACGTAATAATAAGGTCCTTGGATCAACAAAAGGGCTGTTCATAAGACTTGCCAGTGGCTTAATCGATAAGACTCTAAATAATGAAAATACTGCAACTATAGCTCATGAGGTTGGACATTCTGCAGGGTTACTTCACCCAAATAAGTTTCCAGTTGAAGGGTTAAAGGATATATCTCATAATCTGATGCTTCAAACAAAGACAGCTGAAGGCGTATATGGTATTAATCGTAATTTGGCTAATAAACTAGAATGGCCTCAAGTTAAGATAATGATAGATTTAAAAAATATCCCCGAGAAGAAAAAAGTTTTACCCATATCTGATGTCATTTGGTCAGTAATTAGAGAAACAATTAGGAATAAGTAATATGAAAAAAGTTTATAAATATTTGTGTTTTAATATTTTGTGTTTTATTTGCGGAGCAATATTAGCATCAGTAGTGACCGCTACGATTTGTCGGCAATGTGAAATAAAAGCCGGCAGAGAAGTAACATTGCAGATTGCGAAGGAAATAGGAAGATATGATGATTTCAGCCTCAATACGCTCAATATGTGCGAGTTCGATAGATTTCAATTGCGAAATATTGTAAAAGTCGGTGATTCCCTTGTTTATGAGACGAGATGGCAAAATGTGAGAAGCAGATCTATTGATTACTACTATATTGAGGGCGATTCTGTGTATTGGTCGAATGCAGAGTATGAGACAAGAAAAAATGTACCGGCAATCAAGGGTGCAGATGCCGTGTCATTCATGGTAGCCAAAGGAACCGATTATGCTAAGGATAAGAACCACGTTTATTATCCGAAGGATATAAATTATTGGGATGATTATGATGAGGAATGGCCTGCCGGAATGCCAACTCCAGTTCACATCGTAGAAGGTGCCGATCCCGCGACTTTCAGATGCCTCGGATATAGTTTTGCAATGGATGATCATAGTATGTACTTCGAAGGGCGTCCCATATTCCGAAACAGTTTATTGCTAAATCCTGTGAATTGTCTTATTTTTGACTCGATCTATGCAAGTATCATCGCCGGCTGACAGCACGATAACAATATAAGCTTTGGCGTACTTACGACTTCTCGACCTAAACTACCTTTGCTGTCAATAACTACCATTGCCGCTGTCATCAAAAAAGCCGGAAGAAATTTGCAGGTTAGTTTGGATATATGACTGAATCTTGCTAACTTTGGGAATCAAATAAAAAACATTCCTACCCAATGTGATGTGTATACCAAGTCGTTACAGCAAGGTCCCCCGATATAACACCCGACCCCCTGTCCGGCAGCAATCCCGATGCGAGGCAGCCGGTCAGCTACAGGTTTTCAACCGTACCACCGAGAGTTGGGGCGGTCGACCATTCTCGCTGACCATGAACTACAAGTATGACGGATTCGGGCGTATGAGGAGAGCCGTGTCGTACGATGACGGAATGATACCCGAGTTCTCCGAAATTGCAGACGTTGACCTTGATGCCAACGTCATCGGAGTTTCGCGAAAGTATAACTCGAAATTCGTTCAGGATGCCGTCATGACAATGGAGGGCGGCAAGGTGACGGGAGTCAACAATATCGCCTCGCCTTACTATGCCGACTTTGTAGGCAACTTCCCCGACGGTGAGTACACACTGGATTATGACCAGAACGGACGACTTATCGCCGATGGCACCCGTCAGGTGAAGAAGATAACATACCACTCGTCTGTCGACCGCCCCAAACGCATTACCATGGAGAACGGCGACTATACGGCCAGTGATTACCTGCCCGACGGCACGCTGCTCAACCGCACGTTTTCGTCGAAGCGCATCGAGACCGTCACCAGTGTCAACGCCTCGGGCGATACGGTGAGGCGCGAGGTAACCCGAACGACGACTAACACCAACACCTATCTCGGCTCGTTCTGGACGCTGAGTGGCAGCCAAAAGGCACGGCGCGTGCTCACCCCCGCGGGCTATGTTGATCTGACCACGGGACACCGCTACTGGTACATTACCAACCGCCAGGGCTCGACAACGGCAGTTGTCGACGAAGCCGGCAAAGTCGTGCAACGCAACGGTTATTATCCGTCGGGTACACCCTTTGTGCTCCCCACCGAGGCGATGTGGACAAAACCGCAGGCTATTGACGAAGTGACCGACCAACTCCACATCGGCAACCGATGGATGGGACACTCCGGCCTGAACATATACGACAACACCGCTCGTATGCACGACCCCATCCTGATGCGGTACCCCTCCCCCGACCCCCTCTTCAGCAAATACCCCGACACCTCTCCCTGGTCCCACTGCTCCGCCAACCCCCTCAACGCCGTGGACCTTTACGGGGATAGCGTAATGGTGTCAAATGCAAACGATCGACAATTGGTAATTAATAGTCTCAATCAATTTCTCCCAAAGGACATGCAAGGATCAACATTCTCATTCACAGACAAGGGAATGTTAATGGTTAATTACAACGAATCAGCGATCAAGAATCCGGAAGTAAAAAAATTCTTAGAAGAAATGAATAAAATTATTAACCACAAGGATGTAACAGAGGTGCTTTTTCAGAAATCTTACAGTTCTAATGGGACAACATTCAACACTACTCCCGATAATCCGGGTTTTTCTATGTTAAAATCAGATGGTTTTGCCGGGAAAAACAATATAATAGTGATAGATAAAGATTTTAGAGAGTCTACAATATCAGTATATGAAATGATAGATCCAAAATCTTTGAAAGCAGCCAACTATAAGACTGTTAATATCTCCACATCAATATCCGATATTTTATTTCATGAATTTATGGAGGTGCAGTACCGAAATATTTCTGGCCATAAGGTATTAGAGATGAACAATATCGGCCGAAAATTGCTCAATTTTTCAGCCCGAAAGGATGATGAAACACATAATGGATTAAAGAAATAAAGAAATATTATAACCATCCAAAACCACATGAGAGAAATACGAGTATATATATTCCTACTGTTTGCCTTTGTAGTACATTTTAATGTTGCTGCTAAAAACGAACTGACAGCAACTTTGGTAAATGCAACATGTGATTCAATATACATAGAGTTACATAATAATTCAAAAAAGGATGTTTGGCTTTGGACAGGTTTTTCTGAAAAATTCAATCATTTAAAAAATGGAGGATTGGATCAATTAACACTGATACATCAGATGAAAGGTTATGATTACCCGAGTATACGTTTTGTTCCAATACATCCGTTTTTAAGCCCACAGTCAGCTCTTACAATTAGCCATTGGAGACCTGTTGCTGATACAGACCGCAAAGGCTGGCAACCATTCTACTCCTTAACATGTATAAAACCGGACGAATGTATAATTTATCCTGTGTCAATTAATTCCCTAATTAGTGAGAGATATATTTTTGAGTTTGATAATAGCGATCTAGGATTAAGGTATAACTATGCCAATCCTCCAATAGTTAAATTTTATCCTTTTAAGGTAAGTAGCACTACGGTAGAAATCGAATTTGCCTATTGGGTCAATCCAAAATCAATGATTAGAATTATTAAAGAAGAATTCCGGACAGAGGATTTTGAAGGTGGTTTTTTCTCACCTTATGACGATCTTCCTAAATTTGTAGAAGAATTGAATAATTATAAAGTGGCAAGTGTAACAGTGCCAATCTTTGATGTTTATCGCCAAGATAAATAATACTCAATCTTAGAAGTTTCGCTCGTACAAATAATCCAAACAAGGCAAAAAACACTCCATAAGAACAGTGATTGACATTCTAAGTGCGAAATATTGATGAGAAAATTATATGAAGACTTTTGTGTTTGTCGTTTTATCTTTTGCCTTACTGCCCTTTGTGTATTTGATGGCTGAGGGAACATTGACATATCCTTCTATTAGCGAGATTGATAAGATCTTGATTGATAACAATTACTCCTCGATGGATTCATTGTGTGCGTATATAGCTTCTATGGAAGAGGAAAAGCGATGTCATAAGTATGAGGTTTTATTATTACATAAAGTGTTGGACAAGACGGATGTAAACTTTCTATTATCATTAATGAAGAATAAAATAGGAATATACGATAAGAATATAGATAGTATAACACCGATAAAGTATTTTATGGAAGAACCATTGGGAGCTAAAATTGAAAGATTAAATCTCGATGATTCCAATCGAAATGAAGAAAGTTTACTTCATATAAATTACATACTTCAATTGCTGCCATTTTTTCAAGATTCGATTGGCAGTGAAACTTTCGCAGAAATTATGCATTGGATCGATCCTGAAGGGAGGACGGCGTTGAACGACTCACTTCAATCAATTACAATTGGCCCTAAGTGAGATCGAAAGTGTGAATGGGGGGGGATGTTGGGGGAATGTTTGGTAAATCGGGGGGAATTTGTTATATTTGCGGAAAATATCGATGGTTTTGTCGGTTGGCCCGCGTGTCGCAACTTTCAGATTTGAATGGATTTGGATGTTTTGATGGCAGTCGGAAGGGGTTTTGCCGACAAGGCTGTTCGTTTTGTCGCAATTCTTGCATTTTAATAATCATCTAATCAACCAATCTAAATACCGGGTGTTTTATGAAACTTTTCAAATCTCTCCTCTTGGCAGCCTGCGTGGCTTGTGGAGTGTCGACGGTGTCGGCAACGAAATTTGTTGACGGCCAGTCATTGAGAATAGTGAACCGCGGTTGGGAAAAATGTCTGATGCCTTACAGCCGTATTCCCGCCGAACATGTGACCAAGTTTAACGAGACGGCTCAGATTATGGGACGTTACTCGACGGGTGTCGGTATCCGCTTCGCTACCAACTCGCGCAATATCGGCGTGAAATACACGCTGCTGTACAACTCGCATGTCAACATCCAGGCTGCCTCAGGCACCAAGGGCATCGACCTGTATATACTGGATTCGAACAACCGCTGGCGCCACCTTATCAACAGTCGTCCCGAGGATCAGAAGGATCAGGAGGAATTGACGATGATGACCGGTCTTGACGGTGCCATGCACGAGTTTATTATGTATCTGCCCCTTTATGACGGTGTTACCGACTTTAAGCTCGCTGTTGACGACAATGCCACTGTCACCAAGGGTAACTATGACGCAATCGACAGCTCGAAAAAGATTGTGCTTTATGGTACCAGTATCCAGCAGGGTGGCGGTGCGACGCGCACCGGCATGACTCCCACATGTATCATGCAGCGCGCTCTCAACTGCGAGTTTATCAACCTGGCTTTCGCAGGTGGCGGCAAGATGGAGACCACTGCTGCTCAGGCTATTGCAACTATCAAGGGCGTATCAGCTTTCGTTATCGACCCCATCCCGAACTGTACCGACGAGGATATTAAAAATCTGACTATTCCTTTCGTCAAGACTATTCGTGACGCCAATCCCGGTGTTCCGGTATTCATGGTCGAAGGCCCGATGTACTCCTATGCTCTCCCCGGCACGGGCCACGAGATATACCTGAAGTACAAGAACGATCTGTACCACGATGCATATCTCAAACTTCTTGAAGAGAATCCCGCCAATCTGTATTACATTGACTGTGAGAATATCAACGGTCCCGACAACGACGGTTGCTCGGACGGTATACACCTTACCGACCTCGGTTTCCAGCACTATGCCGACAAGGTGTTACCCTACCTGCAGCAAGTCATCAAACCTACCGAGTTGATGAAGATAACGAGTCATGCTGACGGTGCTACCGAGGTGCCCCTGACACCGACCTTTACTTGGTCGAAGCCCGAACGCGACGCTGTCCTCGAGATAGCAACCTCGGCTGCCTTCTCGGCCCAGTCGATTGTGTACACCGGCGCCGGCAAGGGTAGCCACGAGGTTGCTCCCTATAGCTTGGCATCGTACACAACCTACTATGCGCGAGTTCGTTACAATACCACTCCCGACGAACCCGACAATCTGAGTTACACCCCGACGATCAGCTTCACCACGCAGAGTGTGGTGCCCGGCGCGCTGGCTATCGAGCACCCCACTGCCGGCGGTGTCCTTCATGCCAACGAGAAAATTACTGTCAAGAAGGTCGAAGGCCTCACATCGGTTCGACTCGAAGTGAGCAATTCCACTACTTTCGGCGGCCGCTCGGGCTATAACGCTACCATCAACATGCCCGAATGGTCGGACAGCCGCACGGGCGCCGAGATTAAGATTGGTACTGCCGCCCTCGTGGACGGCCAGACATACTATGCACGCGTGCGCGGTGCATATAAGACAGCGTCCGGCCAGGTGACCACCGACTACACCGAACCCGTGCAGTTCACTTACAGCAGTCAAGCCGGAGTTGCCGGTGCCGGTGTTGATGCACCCGTAGTGGTAGAGACTGTCAGCTACAACCTCGCAGGTCAGCCCGTGGCAGCCCCCGCACCCGGTACGGCAACCATTTCGGTTGAGCGTCTCAGCGACGGAACGACCGTGACAACCAAGAATCTCAACCGATGATATACCTCTACCGGATATACCAAGTCTGTATCGCGTTACCGCTGTGTCTGGTGCTGACCATCCTGGCATCGGTGGTGACTATCATTGGGTGCATCCCAACCAAGGGCCGTTTCTGGGGGTATTATCCCGCCAAGATATGGGCGATGCTGTTCTGCTGGCTCAACCTTGTGACGGTCAGCGTACATGGTCGCGATAATATCGACAAAAAGACCTCGTATGTGTTCGTGGCCAACCACCAGGGGGCCTTCGACATCTTCTCTATATACGGTTTCCTTGGTCATAACTTCAAGTGGATGATGAAGATAGGTCTGCGCAAGATACCATTCGTCGGATACTCGTGCTACAAAGCCGGCCATATCTATGTGGACCGCAGTACACCCTCGGCAGTGCGTACCACCATCGAGAATGCCGAGCGACAGCTGCGCGGCGGCATGAGCCTCGTGGTATTCCCCGAAGGTGCGCGCACTCTGACCGGCAAGATGGGCACGTTCAAGCGCGGCGCTTACTTCCTCGCCACGGAGTTCAACCTGCCCGTGGTCCCCGTCACTATCGACGGCGCTTTCCGCGTTATGCCACGCACTGCACGTCTGCCCCGACCCGGGCATATCACATTGACCATCCACCGGCCCATCATGGCGCCCGAAGGCGGTCACGAAATAGCAACCTTAATTGAGCAGAGTCGCGCTGCCATAGCGTCCGCACTGCCTGCCGAAAAGAAAATATAAACCAACAAATCCTTAATATAATGAAAATCCTGAATAGAATAGCAACCCGTTTGCTGGGAACGATACTGTGCTGTGCAAGCATCGTTCCACAGATGTACGCCGCCGAGGCAAATCCCAAGCGCGAGATGCGTGCCACCTGGGTCTCGACAGCGTGGAGAATCGACTGGCCTGCCACTGCAGGTACAAGCACGACTACCGTGAATGCACAAAAGAATGAGATCGTATCTACCCTCGACCAGTTGAAGAAAGACGGTTTCAATGCCGTATTCTTCCAGGTGCGTCCTATGGCCGACCGTCTGTACGCCAAGAACTCGTGGACCGATCCCAAGACCGGTACCAAGTACACCGTAGCCGAGCCTTGGTCGGCATACGTCTCGGGAACGCGCGGCACGGCCGCCGGCAGCAGTTTCGACCCCCTGCAGTACTGGATCGACGAGGCTCATAAGCGCGGCATGGAGTTGCACGCCTGGGTCAATCCCTACCGTCACCCCGGCAGCAACTCGCTGACCGAAGACAAGGACGTAAACAGCTGGCTCGTTTACTACAACAGCAAATATATTTTTAATCCCGCTCTGCCTCAGACAGTTGCGCGTATTGCCAATGTGTGCCGCGTGCTCGCCGGCAACTACGATGTCGACGGCATCGTGTTCGACGATTACTTCTATCCCGAAGGCATGTGCTCGCTGACCGGCACCGATGCCCCCGACTATGCCCAGTACAAGGCGTATAAGGACGGCGGTGGCACAATGACCGCGCCCAATTGGCGTCGTGACTGCGTGAACCGCATGGTTGCCGAGGTCAATGCCGCCATTAAGGCTATCAAGCCTTGGGTGCGCTTCGGTATCTCGCCCGCAGGCGCTGCCGGAGCCGGTCGTAAGAGCACCGACGGCATCCCTCCGCTGTCGGACTATTGCAAAGCCAGTGACTGGCAGTATGCCTCGATTGGTTCCGACCCCATTGCATGGCTCCGCGACGGTTCTATCGACTATATTTCGCCTCAGCTGTATTGGAAAACCAACCACAGCACCAATCCCTTCGGTCCGATGACCGAATGGTGGTCTGTCGTAGCCGGCAAGTTCGGACGACACCACTACGCCAGCCTTTCGCTGTCGTTCTTAGGCGAAACTGATGCCAACACCGAGGCCAACCGCCAGGATGTAGTGGACCAGATCAAGCTGTCGCGCAGCAAGAACCACGACGTACCTTCGGGTGCCGTGCTGTTCAGCAACAAGGCATATATCAATAACTCGTCGCTCAAGACTATGGTCGCCGGTCAGGTGTACGCTAAGAAGGCTGCCGTACCCGCCATGACATGGTACGATGCTGCCGATCCCGGTCTGGTGAGCAACCTAACCCTCGACGGCACAACCCTCGCCTGGGATGCTCTTGATAATGTCCGTTACATTGTTTATGCAGTGCCCTCGTCTGTTGCTGAGGACAAGACTGTTTCGGTTGACGGCGGCATGTTGGCCGACTACATCGTTGACATCACTTATACCAACTCGATGACTGTTCCCGCAGGCGACTACCGCTACTATGTGGCTCCTCTCGATCGCTACGGCAACGAATGGCCCGCAACACAGTATGGCGTGAAGCCCGTCGTTTACGAGCCGCAGCCCGACCCCGCAACCTACGCCGACAAGAGCGCCGAATACGATAACACCAAGATTGAATGGTCGCTGAAGAGTCTGTGGATGCGTGGTCCCAAGTTGAACCCCATCGAACAGGACATCGAGCTGCACCGCGACATGGTGGCTCACTCTACCCCTGCTACCGGTGACATCGTGTACATCATCTCTCGTGACGAGGCAAGTTCGAAGGCTCCCTCGCGCCTCGTGCGCTATGACGCCGCCACCGGCGCGCTCCTCGCTCCTCTGACCCTGACTTACGATGCGAATTTCAACCCCGGCTACTTCCCCGGTAACGGTCTTGTGGTCGACGACGCAAATCAGCTGCTGACCCATACTCTGACCCTGGCCAACGGTACCCTCTCGATTGCCAAAATCAACCCCGAAACCGGCGCATGCACAACAGTCTTCTCACAGAAGAGCGACCTGCGTGTCGACCACCTCGATGTTTACGGTGAGGCCGGTGGCGCTGCCGACTGGTTTGTATTTGCTCCCTCGCCCACGGGTGTGACCCGCTGGACCATGAACGGCACCACAGTTAAGGCCAAGGACTTCATGGCAGTCGCCAATGTAGGCAACGCAGCCCGCGTTCATGCCCTCGACGGCGAAAAGTTCTGGCTCAATGGCCAGGGCATGGCGGGCGGTCTCTATAAGTTCGGTCAGGCTGAACCGATCGATAAATTCGATAACCACGTAATAGCCCCGGCGTCGAACTCGGCAAGCGCCATCACCACCTTCGTTCTCGACGGCGAACCCTTGATGTTCTATCAGTACAATTCGCCTAAGGACGGCATCTGCTGGGCTCTTGCTCATGGTGCCAACTTTACCAACACCATCGAAGGCGCCAAGCACGTTTGGGTGCTCCCCGAAGGCGGTCTCGGTACAACCGCCATGGTATCGGGCGACTTCGGTGCTCCCGTATCGGTGCTCCTCAGCGATCCCGCAGATGTCAAGACTCAAGGCGTGGTTACTACCACTTCGACCAAGTCGGCACGTCTGTTCGCATACTCGCCCGGTAACGGCCTGGCTGCCTACTCCCTTGAACAGCGTAGCACCGTTACGACTATTGAGGAAGATCCCGAACCCGATCCTACCACCGACAAGAGCCACTTCGCCTACGGTCTGTATTTCGACAAGGCCGAAGGTCAGAATAACTATAGCATTCACTTTAAGAGCACCGGCGACGCCGCCAAGGCCGTCCTCGTGGCTACAAACAAGGAAAATGCCGACGATGTCTACGAGCAGGAACTCGGCCAGGTTGTCAAGGGTGACAACATGTTCGAATTCGACGCAAGCGTGCTTCCCACCGACCTTGCTTACAACTGGGCAATCCGCATCCACAACTACACCATCGAGCAGGACGTTATCTCGACACCTGTTAATGTTGGCGGCGGTCGCGCAGGTCTCGCCACCATGGTTGACCCCGAATATCCCGATGTTTACGGTTACACCGTTATCGGTCGTACGCAGAATGGTGGTATCGACGTCTACGATCCCGCCGGCGTAAAGGTCCAGACCGCTATCCACAAGAATTGTGCAGCTATCGGTGGTACTGCCGCCAACACCTCCAGCCCCATGGACGCTTGCCAGCGTGGCAACGAGGTTTATCTCGCCTCGTGGGGTGACACATCGTGTGGCGTCGTTGCATTCGATCTCACCACTCCCAACGTTGCTCCCTACAACGTATTCGAAGGCACCAATACCGGTAACGGTACTATGTTGACAGGCGACGGAGTCAAGACCGGCTCGGGTACTCCCTGTGTAGGTCTTTGGGGCGAAGGTGAAAACACTACCATCGTTACATTCGACGAAGACATCTTCGGCAATAAGCTCACTAAGAACGTAATCGGCAACGGTAAGACCACCGGTAACCCCGCTGAACTCATTGGCGAAGGTTACAACGCACTGCTGTTTAACACCAACGTAGGTGTTAAGTGTGTTAAGGATGGTATCTTCGCTTCTCAGATCCGTGCAAACGGTATGGAAGCCGGCACCCCCGGGCTGTGCTATATCAGTATGCCGGAAGGTGAACTCCTTTGGAAGACAGCCGATATGGTTGCTGTCAATGCTGCATTCCTGCCCTCTGCGACTGCAAGTGTTGATGTGAACCGCGACGGCGACCTTCTGGCGGTTTCTACCTACAAGGGTGTAAACGTTTACCACCTCAGCTGGGATGGCAACAAGCCCGTCCTCGAAAGCTACAAGTCGATCGTAACCCCTTACGCTACAAGCACTCGCACTAACGTTCGCTTCGACGCCGGTAATAACATCCACGTGACCAATCAGGCCAACGGTTACTACACCATTGCTCTGGCCAAGGAAGAGCCCATCTCGACCACGCCCGCTCCCTCGGTTAGCACCATCCAGCGCGTTGATGACGTCAAGAACATCAACGTCGATGCTGTCACCGAAGGCGAAGCCGTCTACTACAACCTGAACGGCGTCCGTGTTAGCGGCAAGAATCTGCCTGCAGGCGTTTACGTCAAGGTTGTCGGCAAGACTGCCACCAAAGTTATCATCAAATAATCCCCCCTCCCCTAATGAAGATTTTCAATAAGTTAATCACAGGGTTGTTAGGCTCGTTGGTCTGCTGCATGAGTTTCATGCCTCAGGCTAACGCCGCCGAGACATATCCCAAACGCGAGTTGCGCGCCACGTGGGTTGCATCGTTGGGCATCGACTGGCCGACGACAGCTAAGGCGACGTCGAGTGCAAATGTCGAAAAACAGAAGCAGCAGGCAATCGAGATACTGGACCAGCTGAAAAAGGATGGTTTTAATGCCGTCAACCTGCACGTTCGCCCGTACGCCGACCGCGTGTACGCCAAGAACTCGTGGACCGACCCCAAGACCGGTACCAAGTACACTGTGGCCGAGCCGTGGTCGTCATACTTCACCGGCACCCGCGGAACTGCACCTTACGGCAACTTCGACCCGCTGCAGTTCTGGATCGACGAGGCCCACAAACGTGGTATGGAGCTCCATGCCTGGGTCAATCCTTACCGTCAGGCAGCCTCGTTGTCTACCAATGAGGATAAGGCTGTCAAGGACTGGATCATCAGCCACACCAATACTGCCAGCGATGGCAAGAAGACGACATTCTACGTCTTCAATCCCGCGCTGCCGCAGACTATCGCACGTATATGTAATGTATGTCGCGTGCTGACCGGCAACTATGACATCGATGGCATCGTCTTCGACGACTACTTCTATCCCGAAGGCATGGGGCTCGTTACCGACAGCAGCGCTGCCGACTATGCCAACTACAAGGCCTACACAGACGGTGGCGGTACCATGAAAATCGGCGATTGGCGTCGCGACAATGTCAACCGTATGGTCAGCGAGGTCTACGAGACCATCAAGGCCATCAAGCCTTGGGTGCGTTTCGGCATCTCGCCTGCCGGTGCAGGTGGTGCCGGCCGCAAGTCGTCCGACGGTATTCCGCCATTGTCCGATTACTGCAAGGCCAGCGACTGGGTGTACAACTCGATTTGCTGCGACGCCCTCGCATGGCTGCGTGCCAAGTCGGTCGACTACGTTTCGCCGCAGCTGTACTGGCTCACCACGCATACTACCAACCCCTTCGGTCCCATGACCGAATGGTGGTCGATAGTAGCCGGTAAGTTTGGTCGTCATCACTACGCCAGCCACTCGATCTCGGTACTCAACACGACCAATTCAGCCGCGAACCGCGAGGATATCGTCGAGCAGATCCGTCTGTCGCGTGCCAACAATCACGGTGTGCCCAACGGCACCGTCCTCTACAGCACCAAGACGTATATGGCTAATGCCGACCTGCAGAAGCTCGTTCGCGAGCAGGTATTCTCCAAGAAGGCCGTGATCCCGGCCATGACTTGGTATGATGTTGAGGATCCCGGCAAGGTCAAGTACATCAAGCTGTCGGGTACGACCCTCAGTTGGACCGCTCTCGACAATATGCGTTACATCGTCTATGCCGTTCCCACTTCCGTAACCGAGGATAAGGCTGAGTCGGTCGATGGCGGTATGCGCGCCAAGTACATTGTCGACATCACCTATACTAACTCGCTTGCTGTTCCCTCGGGCGACTATAATTACTATGTGGCTCCGCTCGACCGTTATGGCAACGAATGGCCTTATACCCAGTATGGCAACGAAAGTGGCGACCCCGTGGTGTATGAACCCAAGCTCGACCCCGATACATACGTCAGTCAGAAGATGACCGACGGTTCCCGCGAACTCGAATGGTCGCTGCAGAGTCTGTGGATGCACGGCGTGGCTGTCGACCCTATCAACCTTGACATCGAGTTGCACCGCGACATGGTGGCTCACAGTTCGGCTGCTACCGGCGACATCGTCTATATCATCTCGCGTGCCGAGGCGAAGGCGGCATCAGCCACGAGTCTCGTACGCTACGATGCCAACACCGGTCAGGCCTTGACACCCGTACAGCTTACATACGACTCGAAGTTCAACCCCGGTTACTATCCCGGCAACGGCCTGTTCGTCGACGATGCCAACCAGTTGCTGACTCATACGCTGACATTGGCCGGTGGTACGCTCTCGATAGCCAAAATCAATCCCGAAACCGGCGCCTGCACGACTGTGTTCTCCGAGAAGTCCGACCTGCGTGTCGATCACCTCGACGTCTACGGCGAGGCCGGTGGTGCGGAGGATTGGTACGTATTTGCTCCGTCGACTACTGGTGTTACCCGTTGGACTCTGAGCGGCACTACCGTCAAGGCCAAGGAGTTTATGGAGATTTCAGGCATTGGTGGCGCTCCGCGCGCTCACGCACTTAATGCCAACAAGTTCTGGCTCAGCGGCCAGGGCATGCATGGCACTCTCTATAAGTTCGGTACCGCTACGCCCCTTGCAACTCTTAAGGGTAACAGCGCCCTTCAGCCCGCCTCGACCAGCGCAACCGCTATCCTTACCTTCAAGCTCGATAGCGAGAAGCTCATGTTCTACCAATACAACCACGCTAACGAAGGTATCCGTTGGGCGCTTGCTCATGGTGCCGACTTTGCCAAGTCCGTCGAAGGCGGCAAGCAGATGTGGGTGCTTCCCTCAGCAGGCCTCGGTACTAATATCATGACGTCGGCTGACTACGGCGCACCGGTATCGGTACTGACTACGGCCCCTGTGGCTGCGCAGCAGAATCGCGCTGCCGCCTCAGTCAAATCTGCGCGTTTGTATGCCTATTCTCCCGGTAACGGCTTGGCAGCATATACGGTCGAGCAGCGCATCAGCACCGGAGTTGAGGATGTTGTCGCCGATGGCAGCAAGGTCGCTTTCAAGCCCGTCAATACCCCCGACCGACATATCGCTATGGGTGTTGAGACCGACCGTTTCAGCATCTACGATGCTGCCGGACGCCTCGTGGAGCACGGTACAGGCGCTACCTCGGCCATGCCCCTCAGCCCCGGCATCTATGTGGTCAACGCCACCATCGCCGGAACCCCCTGCACCGCCAAAGTCGCCGTCGACTAACCTCCCGCATCGCGAGCGTTACCGTCGGGTAACCTCCAGCTTATTGGCGAGGCGTTCCCCGTGAGGATCCCACCCCGCATAGAGTCCCCCCATACCACCGCCGGGCACCCTGTTCAACAGGGTGCCCGGCGCAGCGTTTTTATCAGTATATGTAACGGCTCGCAGTAGGGACATGCCTTTGGCATGTTTCCTAACGGAATTGCTCACAAAAGGCTAACGTTGTTGCGTCGCTATCTATCGCGACGAGTCGCACCTTGAGACCCATTGCATTGTGCCGCGACGTATCCTGCCGGACACGTCGTCGTGGCAGGTCACGTCGCAACCGCAGTTTACTCCCCATCTGGCGTTCGCAGAACGCCGACTGAGTTATAGCCCCGTATGCCGAGCCGAAGGCGAG
>CAZNGJ010000058.1:0-15477 GCA_964572615.1 uncultured Bacteroides sp. | reverse complement strand
CGCTTCATCGCCGCCGCCGTCGAAGTCCGCCCCGACTACATCCGCTTCGTCTAACCAACAAACGGAATGATAGCGATGCAACAATGATCATAGAATAATCACGACAACAAAATAACTGACTCTGTAATGGCAACAAAAGTACTAGTCACCGGAGGCGCCGGTTTTATAGGTTCAAACCTCTGTGAGCACTTGTTAGAGAATGGATATCGGGTTAGATGCCTTGATAACTTTGCCACCGGAAAATGGCAAAATATTATCCCATTGTTACAACGTTTCTCGGAGTTGTTTGAAATCCAAGTTGGCGATATTCGAAATTATGAGGACTGCGTAAAGGCGGTCGAGGGCGTAGAATATGTTTTTCACGAAGCAGCCTTAGGCTCAGTTCCTCGTTCTATTAAGGATCCTATAACAACCAATGATGTTAATATTGGTGGTTTCCTTAATATGCTCGTGGCATCTCGCGATGCAGGTGTTAAACGATTCATATTTGCCGCTTCATCTTCTACTTATGGAGACAGTGCCACCCTTCCCAAAGTAGAAGATATTATTGGCCGACCTCTTTCTCCTTATGCTATAACCAAGTTTGTCGATGAATTATATGCAGATGTATTTTCTCGTACGTACGGGACGGAATACATAGGGCTCAGGTACTTTAATGTATTTGGCCGTCGACAAGACCCACATGGTGCCTACGCTGCTGTGATTCCATTGTTTGTTAAAGAGTTAATGAATCATGAAGCGCCAACAATTAATGGAGATGGAGAATACAGCCGAGATTTTACATACATCGATAACGTAATCCTTATGAATATGTTGGCGATGGCAACAACCAATCCCAAGGCAGTGAACCAAATTTATAATACGGCCTACGGCGAACGAACCACGCTTAATGAGCTGGTTGGATATCTGAAAGAATATTTAGGAGCAAAGGATGAGGCAATAAAAAATATTGAAGCTTTACACGGACCGAACCGAGCAGGTGATATCCCACATTCTTTAGCATCTATAGATAAGGCAAAGAGTCTGTTAGGCTACACTCCTAAATATTCGATGCGAGACGGATTAAAAGAAGCCGTCGACTGGTATTGGGAAAATCTTTAGAATTTAATCTATTATGAATAAGGATATCAAAATCTGTGTAATAGGGCTTGGATACGTTGGCCTTCCACTTGCTCGTCTGTTTTCGACAAAGTATCCTACTGTGGGGTTTGACATGAATGCCAAACGCTGCGAGGCTCTGATGGCAGGTCATGATGCTACACTTGAAGTAAGCGATGAAATGCTTCAGGATGCCATAAAGAAACATGGCTTTGTCTGCACTGCCGACGTTGACAAAATCAAAGACTGTAATTTTTATGTAGTTGCCGTTCCTACTCCTGTTGATGAAAATAACAACCCCGACCTCCGACCACTGTGGGGTGCATCTGAGACTGTAGGTAAAGTCATCAATCCCGGCGATATTGTCGTTTACGAATCAACCGTTTATCCCGGAGTTACGGAAGATGAATGTATTCCGGTAGTTGAGAACGCCAGTGGCCTGAAATTAAACAAGGATTTCTACGCAGGCTACTCTCCTGAGCGAATCAACCCCGGTGACAAGCAACACACTGTTGACAAGATTAAGAAAGTCACCTCAGGGTCAACCCCGGAGGTCGGTAAGATTGTGAATGAGATATATGCATCCGTCATTACCGCAGGTACGCACCTCGCATCGTCAATAAAGGTAGCTGAAGCAGCTAAAGTTATTGAAAACTCTCAGCGAGACATAAACATCGCATTCGTCAACGAGCTGTCCAAGATTTTCAACTTGATGGACATTGATACCCATGAGGTATTGGAGGCAGCTTCGACCAAGTGGAATTTCTTGCCATTCAGCCCAGGTTTGGTGGGCGGTCACTGTATCGGAGTAGACCCCTACTATCTCGCGCAATGTGCTCAACGCTATGGATACAATCCGGAGATAATTTTGGCCGGTCGACGAATGAACGATGGCATGGGAGCATACGTAGCCGACCGCGTCATCAAGCTTATGTTAAAGAAGGGTATTCAGGTACTCGGAAGTAATATTCTCATCCTTGGCTTCACGTTCAAGGAAAACTGCCCTGATGTGCGCAATACCAAAGTTGTCGACATCGTCAAAGCATTGAAAGAATACAATCTCAACATCACAATCTATGATCCGTGGGCAAACCCTGACGCCGTAAAGCGCGAATACGGACTTGAAACATTTAAGGAATTGCCTAATGGACAAAAGTTTGACACTGCGATATTAGCCGTCTCTCACCATGCTTTTGAAGGACTGGATCTTACCTCTGTGCTTAAAACCAAGCATGTAATATTTGATGTTAAGGGATATCTAGCCAAAGAGGGAGTTGATGGTAGATTATAGCCAGTAGATCATATAGTATGCTAAGTTTATTAATTAATCCAATCAAGAGTTTAAGGATCCGAACCAAGCGTCTTTATGATAAGATGCGTCTAAAAAATAGATCTTTTACCATTATATCTAATAATTGTTGGGGAGGATTTGTTTACCAAAAATTTGGGTTGCCATATCAATCCCCTACGGTTGGTTGTGGTATTCTGGACGATCACTATTTCAAATTTTGTTCAAATCTCAGGTACTATCTCTCGCAAGAATTAGTATTTATAGATCCTAAAACTTCGCTAGATTATAAGAAGCGAAAGCAAAGATATGGCCGAGAAATAGATTATCCTGTTGGCCGTTTAGACGACGTAAAAATATGGTTCACGCACTATAAAACTCGCGAAGATGCGAAAGAGAAATGGATTCGCCGTTGTAACAGGATCAATTTCTCTAATTTGCTTATTAAATGGAGTAAAAGAAATTCAGATTCAGAAAGTGGCATAGATGAATTCTTAGAATTGCCATATCAGCACAAAATCGCCTTTGTTAGCCCTGATATCTCTTTTAAGCATCATGATATAATTACTATCCCTGAATTAACTATGTTAAATAAAATAGGGGGAGGTGATGAAACGCCTTATACATTCAAGCATTTTGATATTCTTAGATACCTAAATGTAATGAATAAAAACAAGCAGAGTGGTAGTTGTGCCCAAACAGTCAAAGTCTAAAACGATAGCAAAAAATGCCGTCGCCTTATATTTTAGGATGGCGGTAGCAATGATAGTATCGCTCTATTCTTCCCGAATTGTTCTACAGCAGCTCGGAGTTGACGGGTACGGTACATATACCTTAGTAGCAGGCATAGTAACTTTCTGGCTGTTTATCAACGGATCGATGACCGTTGCTTCCACTCGATTTTTGGCAATTGCAATAGAGTCGAAGCAAGATGGAATAATTCGCAGAACATTTTCCTCTGTTTTTTTCGTTCATTTACTTATAGCTCTTATACTTATTATATTGGGGGAGACTGTAGGACTTTGGTTTTTCACTACCCAGCTTAAAATAATCCCCGAATTCCGATGGGCATCAAAAATTATTTATCAACTCAGCATAGTATCTGTTGCAATAGGAATCCTGCAAGTCCCGTATACTGCGTATTGTGTTGCGGACGAAAAGATGGGAATTTTCGCGAGATTTGAGGTTGTAAATAGCTTATTAAAATTATTATCAGCAATTGCTCTTATCTATTTAGACGGCCCCAAAATAATCATATACCCGGTTCTGCTCCTATTAAATACGGTCGTGATATTCACCGGTTATTTTGCATACACGCGAAGAAAATTCGGAGAGAGAATAAGAGTTGGTAAATGCCATTTTAGCGAGGTTAAGCAGATATGTAGCTTCACATCTTGGGATTTGTATAGTAACGGAACTATATCCCTACGCATGCAGGGAACAGCAGTTTTGTATAATATATTTATTAATACAATAGCAAATGCCGCCCTTGGAATATCTTTACAGGTGCAGGGGGTTGTAACCTCATTTGCGAGTAGTATCGCAACAGCGGTTAGACCTCAGATTACTAAAAGTTTTGCAAACGGCTCAATACAATATCTGGAAGACTTAGTTTGCTCAAGCTCCAAACTTATGGGTGGACTAATACTTCTGCCACTGGTTCCTCTTGTCATAGAGACTCCATTTGTATTGTCTATTTGGTTAGGAAAGTATCCGCAATATACTGTATGGTTCTGTAGATTATCTCTGATCTCCGTTTATTATTGGACATTTTCGACTTTATTACATTCTATCATTCACGCCACCGGAAAAGTCAAAATGTATAGTTTCATTTCGGGAACGATAATAATGTCAGAAGTAGGATTTATTTATTTGATATTTAAGTTTATTGCATATCCTTACGTTCCGCAGCTGATCAGGATAACGGTTCTTATCTGCCTTGGCGGTGTGCTCCTCTGGTTCATCAAGCGTTATATTCCCTCATTTAACAGTAAGAAGTATTTCCGGGGCATTTATGTAGGTGGTTCGATTCTTTTATGTGCAATACTCGCAGTTTCATTCCTTCCCACATTGTTGATGGAACAGGGCTGGATTCGGTTTATAACAATTTCCTTTATCTCTGTAACAACCACTATACTTTTAGTTTGGTTCTTTAGTTTTAATGATTTAGAAAGGGGTATGGCAAAAAAACATCTGAAGGGTCTGCACAGTAAATTGAAGATGTTATTTCACTAATTGTAATTAGTTGATAGAGAAATGACAAAGATAAGTTATATTATACCTTGTTATAACGTAGAGCAATACGTAAATAGGTGCATAAAATCCTTATACAATCAGGGCCTTGAAACAAAAGATTTTGAGGTTATTGCAGTTAATGATGGTTCAACCGATGAGACGGCTGCAATCCTTCATTCGTTGGACTATCCAAATTTGATTATCATTGATCAAGACAATGAAGGATTAAGCACTGCCCGTAATGTTGGTCTTAAGGTAGCCCGAGGAGAGTACGTTTGGTTCATCGATTCCGACGATTATATAAAACCGAATATTACGACGGACTTGCTTAGGATTGCAACGGATAACAAACTTGATATCTTGTTTTTTGGATTGGAGGAGATCAGGGATAATACCCCTCGTATTCTATGGCATCAGGAATTAGAGAACAATGCCATACTGGATGGTGCAACAGCAATTCTAAGTGGTTATAGCCCCAACTCTGCATGTAGTGGACTATATAGATTAGAGTTCCTAAAATCAAACCCTTCCCTCGTATTTGTTCCCAAACTATATCATCAAGACGTCCAGTTTAACTATCGTGCTGTTACATTAGCAGAAAGAGTAGAGTTTATCAAAACAGCACCATACATATATGAATTACATTCCGATTCTATTTCGCAATCTACGTCACCTGAGAAAGCAATCAAACGTTTGGTGGATGATGCGATAATAGCTGATTCATTCAGGACTTTTGCTTCTACACTCGGCAATAAGGCACTGGCGAGGCGAATATTGATTCAAGCGACTTCTATTATTATAGGACTATTATTGCAACTTCGTGGCCATGGGCCAGCTACACGTAAAAATGTGATAAACAAACTTAGGGAGTATAACCTTTACCCGGTGAAGGGCCCATTTAAGAGCATATCTCAAAGATTGGCGGCATATTTCCTGAATCTTTACTTTGCATGGGTTTAGAGGGCGTTTGCTATCAATCCCAAAACATGGTGCTCCTTTCGTTTATAATCCCTATATATAACTGCGAAGCTTACATAAAGAATTGTGTAGGCTCAATTATTGAATCCGTATCAGAGGACAAACGTTCGCAAGTAGAGATCATATTAATAAATGATGGAAGTGTTGACGGGAGTTTGGAAATATGCGCACGCCTCTCTCAGGAGCTCCTAAATATCTCCCTGGTAACACAACAAAACAAGGGTGCGTCCGCTGCACGCAATGTAGGTCTCGAGAAAGCAAGGGGAGAATATATCTGGTTTGTCGATGCCGACGACGAAGTTACGCCAAATGCGATAAGCGACCTATGGCCGTATTTAGAAAAAAAGAAGTACGATATTTTCGTATGTAACTACTGCATCAAGCAACTTGAAGGTATCCGCCCGGTAGCGTTGTATGAGCACGAGGCTGTGTCTTCAGGAGTTGAATACTTATCTCGCAACCGTGCTCTTTATCTCTGGAATAAAATATACAGGTTATCGATATTAAAAGATATACGTTTTTTAGAGGGAACAAAAAACATTGAGGATTTTCTGTTTAACATCGAAGTCCTTATCAATATTAAAGAGATTCTCCTTCTTCCCGTCTCTTGTTATGTCTATAATACAACGAATCAGCTATCCACCTCTCGCAACGTTTCAAAGCGAAATCTGATAAAACTATCGCAGGATTCATTTGCCGTACACTTCGCATTGTCCGCTCTTGCGGGGCGATTGGATAAAAGAGAGCGTGTCGTAGTGAAACAACTGCTTAATCATAGTGTTGCCGGCCATCTGTTCAGCCTTATGCGCTTTTATAATCTAAAGAGAGTTTCTCTCGCTATTGACCTGTACCATCGTAACCATTTGTATCCTCTCGCTTACGAGGGCAATCTTAAGCAGTGCATATTTACATGTATAGTGAACAGGAGGCGAATTATACGTATGTTCACTCGGCTTATCTCCAAATAGATAATACATGTGGGTTTATCTATTAATATTCTTTACTGTATTCTTCCTTTACGCAAATGTTAAGGGGAAGAGTGGAATTTCAGTTCGGACATTTACAAATATTTGGATATGTTTGGCTGTTTTTGTCGGACTTGCCGATATGTTGGGTGGATATGATCGATATATCTATGGCGAGCTGTTTGATCAAGTTGCAGATAGAGTACAGATAGGTAAAGGCCTAAAGGGCACCCAAATAATGAAGTTGTACTCGAAAGAGTTCGGATTTGCATACTTGAACTACGCGATAGCATTTATTACGTCTAATCGTTACATATTCATAACTTGCCTCACTTGGATTATATATTTCTTATATTACAAGGCGATAAGATCGGAAGCTGATAATTATGGCTTCGTTACGCTCCTCTTCTTAGGGCTGTTTTTCTTCTTTACTTTTACATATTTGCGCCAGGCTTTAGCGATTGGTTTTGCCTGGTTCTCTTACAAATATATAGTCGCACGGGACTGGAAACGTTACGTTCTTTGTATAATTTGTGCTACGATTTTTCATAACGGAGCCTTGATTTTTGCTCCGGCGTATTTTCTGACCATTATAAATTTTTCGCGCAAACATATTATTATTGTCGCACTCTTAGTATTGGCGATTGGGTTAACCGGTTTACCTTCCTCAATATATGAAATCTATGGCGAGGCCACGCAAATGTATCGTCGAGCTCAGAGATATGTTAGTGATATTGATACATTCCGAATAGAGTATATTATCGAAGCGGTTGTATTCCTGTTCTATCTTCTTTCGGCCAAAACACAGGCGTATTCAACGCGGGAACGGCTGCACTACAACATTGCCCTTGTATTCTGCGGTATACTTCTGTTGTTCTGCAAGTCGGAGAACGGAGGACGTCTAAGCTGGCCTTTCATGTTAGGGCTGATTTGTGCGCTGTCAACTATTTCCTCCAAGAGCGGAAAATTGTCTTTTAAGAGTGTGTCCCTTATTGTATTAAGTTTCCTCCTATACATACGGATCCTTCTGGCGTGGGAGATATTTCTGTATCCGTATAAGACATATCTGACTGATGGATATAGAGCTGACGACTGGATTCATCAGTCGTATGAATACGACAGCAGATATGACAAAGACAAATTTTATCGTTAGCCTTTTACAGATACCGGCATGGTGACAACAATATTTACTCCCGTTTACAACCGAGCCAAACTTATGCCTCAATTGTATCAAAGTCTTTGCGGGCAGTCGATTAAGGATTTCGAGTGGTTGATCGTTGACGACGGCTCCAATGATGACCTCGAAGAAATAATCCGAGAGTTTCAGTCGGAGAAAAAGATCGAAATCCGGTACATTAAACAAGACAATGGCGGAAAGCACCGTGCTATCAATCGCGGAGTAAAGGAAGCCAAAGGAGAGTTCTTTTTTATTGTGGATTCCGACGATTACCTTACGCCGGACGCTGTTGAATGGATTTCCCGGACTGGACCTTTACTCTCCGCAAACGATGAGTTTGCCGGATTCTCCGGCATCTGTTCGCGCCCGGATGGCAAGATAGTTGGTGGTGCTAAAGATTTTGGGATAATAGACTCAAATGCCATTGATATACGAGTGGTATATAATATTAATGGGGATTTAGCTGAAATCTTTAAGACTGCGGTGTTGCGACAGTATCCGTTCCCCGACTTTCCTAACGAGCGGTTTTGTCCTGAAGCCCTTGTGTGGTATCGTATTGCGCGCCGCTTCAAAATGCGTTATATCTATCAAAACATCTATGTCTGTGATTACCTGCCTGACGGCCTTACGGCAAAGATTGTTAAAATTCGGCGCGAGTCACCGCGAGCTACTTCAACATTCTATTCCGAACATTTCCATGATAACATTCCCCTCAAGTTAAAACTGAAAGCGGCCATTAATTTCTGGCGTTTTCAATCCGGTCCATACTACAAAGAATATCGGATGCTCTCTCCGTTGGCCGTCGCCGGTTACTTACCCGGGAAAATTTACCGTTATATTGACAAGACGAAAACATGAATATCCTCCATGTCATCACCTCCTTGCGTACCGGAGGCGCTGAAAAGTTAATGGTCGATTTGTTACCACGGTTGAAGAGCGCGGGATACGAAGTCGATCTGCTTTTATTTGATGGTCTACCGACTCAATTTCGAAGGGACGCGGAAGAAGCCGGAATCCGAGTATATGACCTCGGGTGTGGCGAGTCCGTTTACTCCCCACTGCGTTTCTTTAAGCTGATTCCTTTTTTGAAGAAATATGACGTTGTTCATACGCATAATACCGCCCCTCAGTTCTTCGCCGCTATAGGTAGCTTGTTTTCTAAATGTAAGTTGATCACTACGGAACATAATACATCAAACCGTCGTCGAGAGATGAAATGGTTTCGATGCATTGATAGATTTATGTATAACCGCTATAATAAGGTTATATGTATTTCGCAAAGGGCAGAAGACAATTTACGCACCTATCTCGGGCGGTGCAAGGCTGATATTGTCACCATCAACAATGGAGTGGATATAAAGAAAATCGCAGGTGCGATCTCATCAACCGACTTGGAAACTATTGCCCCCGGATGCCGCAAAATAGTAATGGTCGCAGGCTTCCGGTGGGAAAAAGACCAGGACACATTGATCACAGCGCTGAAGTATCTACCTGAACAGTTTCATTTGTTCCTTATCGGAGATGGCGACAGACGCATGGAACTGGAGAGGCTCATTGTTATCGAAGGATTGAGCGGCCGCGTACACCTCCTCGGTATTAGAAGCGATGTCCCCCAGTTGCTTCATGCAGCCGACTTCATAGTAATGTCATCTCATTTTGAGGGTCTGTCTCTTTCTTCAGTAGAGGGGATGAGCGTTGGCAAACCCTTCTTAGCCTCTGATGTGGACGGGCTCAGAGAGGTCGTCTCCGGAGCCGGCGTATTATTCCCCCATAAGGATTCCAAGGCTTTGGCCGACGAAATACTAAAACTTGATTTAGACCCTATGTTATTTCAGTCTGTGGCAAAAGCGTGTTATCATAGGGCAACCGAATATGAAATATCGAAGATGGTTGCTGGATATGAACTTTGCTATAGAGAGTTAAATACAGTTTTTTCTCAAAACTTATGAGATAATGAATACTGTAATATCAGTACTTATCCCGGCTTACAATGTCGCCCACTTGATCGGTGCTTGTTTACAATCATTGGCCAATCAGTCATTTTCTGATTTTGAAATCGTAATTATTGACGACGGCAGTACAGATTCGACCGAACAAACGGTGAGAACCTTCATTTCTGAACATCCCGAATTATCTTTACGGTTGATTACACAAAAGAATATGGGGGTCTCAGCTGCTCGTAAAACGGCCCTCGAGAACGCGCGAGGTAGGTGGGTGACATTTGTAGATGCTGACGACACACTTCCTATAGATGCATTAACAATATTGTATAAGCAAGTTAGTGGGGATACTGATTTAGTCGTAGGTTTCTTATCACCTCCAAAAGACAGATCTATAAATCTGAGTACCACCGAACAATGGCAACATGCCGTGTTAGACGGACTTATTCCGCCTTCTGTAGGGGGAAAACTCTATCGAAGATCTGTCTTGCAACCATGGATGCTTGCTATTCCTCGAAATATCACAAATGGAGAAGATGCTCTGATGAATATAGCGTATGTATTTTCAATGTCGAAATCACCTAAGTTTGTTTATTCAACTATCTATAATTACAGGCGTAATAATCTAAGTTTGTCCCATACGACCAACCGAACAATCCAGTATGAGTATGAATATGATAGGCTACGCTATTCATTCATTCCGGCTCATCTTGCGTCAAAACACTTGAGGTCAATAACGAAATCTCGATTGAATGGAGTATTGGGTTGTTATAGATCCGATATGGATGCTATTCTTAAAAAAGAGCATCCATTCTTTCAAATAATAGAAGAGGGAATACAACAATGTAATTATCAGCCGAACCTATATGAGCGTGTGATCCTAAATTCTAAATCTCCTTTTTTTATATCATTATGTTGTACTATGAGGGATGTATTCCATTCTCTCGCATATAGGCTGTCACTGTTGCATATTAAACATTGATTTCTATAGTCGAAAATATGAGGAAGCTAATAAGAATCTGTACTGTCCCGCAATCATTAGGATTTATACGACCGTTCATACCGGACCTTAAGAATGAATATGATCTTGTGTTGGTGTCGTCGCCGGGTTATGAATGGAAATACATAAAGGAATCTTATCCTGACGTAAAGTGTATAGAAGTGCCCATCAAGCGGCGGATGTCTGTCTTATCAGACATAAAGTCTGTTTACCATCTTGTAAAGGTATTCCATCGGGAGAAACCGGATATAGTGCATTCAATGACCGGAAAATCAGGAATATTAAGTATGTTGGCCGCATGGATTTGTCGTGTTCCGGTTAGAATTCATACCTTTACTGGTCTTATTTTCCCAACATCGAAGAGGTTGTCGAGAAAGCTGTTTGAGACGGTTGATAAAATTACGTGTAGTCTTGCCACTCATATAATCCCTGAAGGCGAAGGAGTTAAGAACGATTTAATTACTGCCAATATTACTCGAAAGCCACTGAAAGTACTGGGCTACGGTAATGTACAAGGTGTGGATTTAGCTTATTTTGATACCACGGAGGAAGTTCTTGAAGCTGCCAAACCTTTAGTAAAAGCAGACGCTTTTACTTTTGTGTTTGTAGGAAGAATATTAGGGGACAAGGGGTTGAATGAATTGATAAAGGCTTTCACAACGTTGCAAAACGAGTATCCTAACGTTCGACTATGGTTAGTGGGACCTGACGAACAAGAGCTTGACCCGCTTTCATCTGAATCAAATGATGAGATAAGAAGAAATCCTAACATCACATTATTTGGTCGGCAAGAAGATGTAAGACCATTTTATGCCGCTGCAGATGTTAATGTACTCCCAAGTTATCGTGAGGGTTTTCCGAACTGCGTACTTGAAGCTGGAGCTATGGGCCTTCCTCAGGTGGTCACTGACATCAATGGGAGCCGAGAAATAATTACTGAAGGAATAAATGGGACTATAGTTCCTCCCAAAGATACAGAATCTCTATATCTCGCTATGAAGCGAATGATGTTGGATAAAGATCTCTTTTCAGAATATAAACAAAATGCCCGCTTACAAATATCTTCCCGTTTTGAAAGAAGTTTCGTAAAAAAATGTCTTTTGGATTTTTATGCCAATATACGGAGGTGAGGGAATGAATATATACCAATCTTTTTTCAAGCGGGCAATTGATATTGTGGCCTCCGGAGGGGCGCTGCTGGTTTTGGGGGTACCGTTGGCTGTGGTAACTGTATGGTTACATTTTGCCAATAAGGGAGCCGGCGCATTTTTCATGCAGGAGCGGCCTGGAAAGAATGGGAGGATTTTCAAGGTTGTCAAATTCAAGACTATGACTGACGAACGTGATGCCGAGGGGAACTTGTTACCGGACGAGAAGCGGCTTACAAAAGTCGGACGCCTTGTACGTTCAACGTCGATAGACGAACTCCCTCAGTTATGGAATATCCTCAAGGGTGACATGTCCGTCATTGGGCCTCGTCCGCTTTTGGTACAGTATTTGTCTCTTTACTCCCCCCAGCAAGCACGTCGTCATGAAGTGCGCCCCGGACTTACTGGTTGGGCACAATGCCACGGACGCAATGCTATCTCATGGCAAAAAAAGTTTGAACTTGACGTGTGGTATGTCGACAATATCTCTTTCATGACAGATTGCCTGGTGTTTTTGACAACATTAAAAAAAGTCATTGGTCGCCAAGATATAAATTCTGCAACCGCTGCGACTATGGAACCATTCAATGGCAACAATTAATCTCTTTGGAGCAAGTGGTCACGCCAAGGTCGTGATAGATATCATAAAGGCTACCGACGGTCAAGTCGGTTGTTTAATTGATGATAATCCCAAGACTGAGAGCATCTCAGGGTATAAGGTCTATCCCACAGGGAGAATAGAAATAAAAGGCCCTTTAATCATAAGCATAGGCTCATGTAGCATAAGAAAGACTATAGCTGAACGCTACCATTGTAAATATGCAACTGTGATTCACCCTTCGGCGATCATATCTCCCTCGGTAGAGATTGGCGAGGGCACAGTGATGATGCCAGGAGTTATAGTAAATGCGGATACTAAGATAGGCCGCCACTGTATCATAAATACAAAGGCCTCGATAGACCATGAGTGTGTCATTGAAGACTTTGTCCACGTCGCACCGGGTTGCACTATCAGCGGAGATGTAGCAATAGGAGAAAGTAGTTGGATCGGAGTCGGGACGTGTATCAAGCAAGGTATAAAAATCGGAAGAAATTGTATCATTGGTGCCGGATCAGTAGTAGTAAAAGACGTTCCGGACAACGTGATTGCCTATGGTAACCCATGCAGAATTATAAGTGAAAATTAAGGCAAATATTATATGAAGAACGAACGGATATTGCTGTGCCTGGCGCACATGTCGGGCAAGGAAATGGACTTTATCGAGGAGGCTTTCGCCGATAATTGGGTTGTGCCTCTGGGTCCGAACGTCAATGGATTCGAGAAGGACCTCGAAGCATTCGTTAACCGTCGTGCCGGTCTCGAACCGCTTGACAAGAAGGTGGTCGCTCTTTCTGCAGGCACTGCTGCCGTACACCTGGCCCTGATTGCCTGCGGAGTTAAACCCGGCGACGAGGTCATTGTACAGTCATTCACATTCTGTGCCTCATCGCATCCTATAACTTACCTGGGGGCGACTCCGGTATTCGTAGATTCAGAACCCGAAACATGGAACATGGATCCTGACCTGCTCGAAGAAGCAATACGTGACCGCATCGCAAAGACAGGTCGGAAGCCGAAAGCCATTATACCGGTAGCACTGTATGGTATGCCGTATCAGATAGATCGAATTATGGAGATTGCAAACCGATATGAGATACCAGTCATTGAGGATGCAGCCGAAGGTTTTGGTTCGACTTTTGCCGGTCAAGTACTTGGAACCTTTGGTGAATACGGGGTGCTGTCCTTCAATGGTAACAAGATGATTACTACATCGGGAGGCGGGGCGTTGATATGTCCCGATGCAGACAAAGCTCGCGAAATCCTGTGGTATGCCACCCAGGCACGCGAGAGCTATCCATACTATCAACACGAAGCAATCGGATACAATTACCGCATGAGCAATATTTCGGCAGGAATAGGTCGCGGACAAATGACCATTGCCGACGAGCACATCGCGCATCACCGGCGTGTGCAGGCGGTGTATGAGGAGTTGTTGGGGGGTGTTGAGGGGATAACCGTGCATCGCAATCCGGGGCCTCAGTATGACTCGAACTACTGGCTGTGTACGGCTACGCTCGACCCCGGGCTGCACATCCGCGGTCAGGAGAACGCCTACCGCAGCGTCATCACCGGCGCTGTCGGCGGAGCCGCCGGCGTGACCCGCGCCGCCGCCACGGCCACCACCGACTGCCAGCCCAACGACAACGTCGAGGCACTGCGTCTGGCCCTCGACGCCGCCGGCATCGAGAGCCGTCCCCTGTGGAAACCAATGCACCGCCAGCCCGTCTACGCCGGCGCCCCCGCTTACACCAACGGCGTCAGTGAAGCCCTCTTCGCCACCGGCATCTGCCTCCCCGCCGGCCCCTACGTCACCGACACCCACCTCCGCCACATCACCGACACCATCCTCTCCGCCATCGAAAAGTAAAGCATTATTTTGTCGGGCCGCGTTTTATTGTTACCTTTGCGTCAATGAACGCAATGAGCACTGACATAGAAGCGGCCGACGAATGGTTTGCCATCCGTACCCGACAGGTGGCGCGCGCCGAGGCTGAGTTACGCCCCGTTTGCCGCGAGGTGTTGTCGCTCAAGGAGGTGGTCCGCGTCCCCGGCGGCAAGGATCGCATGCGCGCCGTCATCCCCCACGTACTATTTGTCCGCACAGATAGCCAAGTCCTCCTCGACAAGGAGCGCGAAGGTCGCGAAAAGCCCGAGAGTGCCGTTCAGTTCTGGATTTACCGTTACCCTCAGGACAACCGCATCCGGGCTATCCCCGAAAGCGCCATCCACCTGCTTCGGCTGCTCACGGCCGATGACACCACCAAATGCGAGATATTCAGCAAGAAGGATTTCCGCGAGCATCAGCACGTCCGCGTTACGGGTGGCCGGTTCGAAGGGTACGAGGGCAGCGTGGTCCGCGTCAAGAAGAATAAACACGTTGTAGTCAAGATCGAGGGCGTTTGCATGGTGCTGCTGCCCTTCATTCACCCTGATTTTCTCGCTCCGATTGATAACCCGTCAGATTGAAATAAGATGAAAATAGCCGTTGCCGGAACAGGATATGTCGGCCTTAGCATAGCCACTCTCCTGGCTCAACATAACGAAGTCGTAGCTGTCGATGTTGTCCCCGAAAAGGTCGACAAGATCAACAGGCGCATATCGCCCATCCAGGACGAGTACATCGAGAAGTATCTGGCCGAGAAGGAGTTGCAGCTTACCGCTACCCTCGACGGCGCAGCCGCTTACGCCGATGCCGACTTTGTCGTCATAGCCGCTCCGACCAACTACGACCCCGTCCGCAACTACTTCGACACCCACTGCATCGAGGACGTCATCGACCTCGTGCTCAGCGTCAATCCAACGGCGGTTCTCGTCATAAAGTCCACCATCCCTGTAGGTTACTGCCGCAGCTTGTATGTCAAATATGCCTCGCGGGGCGTCCGGACTTTCAACCTGCTATTCTTCCCCGAGTTCCTGCGCGAGAGCAAGGCCCTGTACGACAACCTGTTCCCCTCGCGCATCATCGCCGGCATACCCACGATTCTCCCCGGCGCCGAGTACGAGGCGGAAAACGCCGCCATCCTCGCCGTCACCGACTTAGCGGCCAT
>CAZNGJ010000057.1:0-15673 GCA_964572615.1 uncultured Bacteroides sp. | reverse complement strand
GCAAAGTCGCAAAGAAAAAATGCGTTGTCGGCGGCCAGCGCAGCAAGCCGCTCGCACTCTTCGCTTCCGGAAGAATCCGTACTTGACAAAAAAAACTTTGCGCCTTTGCGTGAGAATAATTCGCAAGACGCACCACACATCACGCAAAACACAATCTACAGACTATCTATAATAGGCGATAACGGCATCGAATGGCGCATTACGGTCGATCCTCGCCTTGTAAAACCCCATCCTCCAAAAAGCATTTGATCATATAAATCATAGCGATCACCGAAGCAGCACTGTGTTGAGGACGTAAGTCCGAAATCAATACCCTCCCCCCAGCGACAAACAGTGTGCAAAGCATGCTCCGTGCGCGTCATTAAGCGTCGCGCAGCCGTTTCCGCCCGCAACCTTTGTTGCGAATTAAAGTGTAAAATGAATACCTCTGTGTGCCCTCAGTGTGAAAATAAAAAGCCAAAGAACAAGAAAAAATATCTAATCTTTAGTCTTTAATCTTTTGTCTTTATATCCGCGAGCGCAAACTCGCGTCGCGAAGTCTCGCAAAACGCAAAACACAAAACTTTTATGAAAATTATCTTTAGTCTTTTATTTTTAATCTTTATCTCCGCCCTCCCAGCCGGAGCCGTGAAGACGATCAATGCCAATCCTGTCAACTTGGCAGCTGCTATCGTCGAGAAAGTCGACAGTGTCAAGGTGCAACGAGAATTTGACTATTATGGCTACAAGTTTCAATCCATCGAGGATGGTTTCAAAGTCATGAAGTCTCCCAACGGCAATGAGATAAGATATTCCTTCCAGGACCCCAAGGCCGTGGACAAACATCCCGTTGTCATAGTCAAGACCTCTGAAACCGGTACTGAAATAGACAAACGCCTGAAGAATCTAAAATTCAGAAAAGAAGGGAGTTCATATAGTCGTGTTGCAAGTCTGGATGACAGACATATCATCCAATGTACTTCCGGCCCTTCCAACACCCTCCTTTTCCACTGCATCAAACGGTAACGCCTTCGCCGAAGAGTCAAGATTGCGGATAGGACGGTTGGGGGAAGTGGATTTTTGGGCGCGGAACTTATTTATGGTCTGACGGCAGTTGGAACTGGCGGAGGGGCGCAGAAAAACTAAATATTCATTGAAAATTGGCTAATAGAGAGTATTGGTTGGTTAAATACAGAAAAAATCACATTTAGGTTTTAAAATTTAGAAAAAAATCATTAACTTTGGCATTCCAAAAAGTCGACAGTGGAAACAACCAAAGAACCCTACATATCAAATTACAACGCATCCGATAATTGGATTAGTTCTTTATTGAAAGAGACCAAAAGGGCAAACGAAGATTTCAAACAAGTCTTCATAGTTACTATTGCCCGAAAGATGGCACGCCTTTATGAATATTATCGTGAAATCGATAGTCGTCTGTTGGAAGTTGAGAATGGTTTTAATGACATTCATAATGAAATCATTACAGAACATGCATTGCCATTCTGTCTCAATGGAAAGAACCCAAAGGATACTCAAGTTATAATTGTTGATGACTTCATTGTATTTGGCGATACCGTTGAGACCGTAGCCCAAAACGTTTTCGCTCTTACTGGCATAAGACCCAAAATCATAGCTATTGCAGCATACGACAGCATATACAAAAGTTTTTTGTGGGGCGAGTTGGTATATCCATTGCCGGGTTCCTCCGATATTATCGGTAAAGAAGATATCCCTGCATATACGGCAAGAAACAGTTGGAAAATTTTGTCTTTAAAAAAGCCAATTGATTTAGAGCACACCATCCTTAAAGTCGGATATGAGGGAATTTCCGAAATGGATCTCAATTCTCGTCTTTGTAAATCATTGAAAGAATGTTTCCCTGAAGCTGACGTTTATTCTGTAGTACATAATATTCCTGGCAACGCCGCTCCACTATTCAACATATCGGTATGTTTCAATGGAAACATTGGAGAAGGAATCAATAACGATTTCAATAAACTGCGATTCTTTATACGCCCTAATCAAGTTGAAATAGTATCTTTTGCTCCTAATATATGGGAGGGAGATATTCTGGATGCAGATACTGTGCATTTCAATTCTTCAACCGTTGTAGAAGAATGTTGGGAAAATGTCAGGAACTTTATTCTTGATGTAGGTGCATCTGCCATAGATATACCTGTACCTGTACAACATAGGAAAACATCGATAAGAGAGGATTTATTAATAAGGAAAGAACTTTCAGCCGTAATCTTGTCCAACTATTTTTTATCTTTTGTCAATTCGATAAAACTTAAAGATAAAACTAAGAAAGCTCTTAGTCAGGCCTTGGATAAAGATGTGAGGCTTGATTTGTTTCAAAATGATTTGACGCTTTTGGTTGGTGAATCCATGGGTTCAATTTTATTGAACAGACTACGCCCTCTTATTGATTTACCTGAGCAAGGTGTGGAAATTTCAAGAAATAGATCTCAGTTTAGTGAAGAGTTTTTACATAAACCGCTTGTTCCGGAAGATAAGTCAGATATATATAAAAAGAAAAATCTTTTCGATGTCTACTTTAGTAGAAGTACAAATGCGGCGCTTGCCTTGATGTTCAATAATATGTGGCAGCTATTTGGCTTAATTCCAAATCGCAATAAAGAAGATCGTGTAAGAGTAGGAGAGACTTATGATTCTTTGTATAAAGCGATCCGTATGTTTTATAAGCATGAGGATATCCTAAAGGAAATACATCGATGGATTGACTCAAGAATAGATCTCGGTATTGTGGTTCCAAAATACGAGTACACAGTAAATAGACTTGGCAAAAGAATCTGGAGAAGATATTTCAGGGCTGGAGAAAGAGAAGATCTGATGACTGATATAGCCAAAGCTGCATATTGCATTTCGGTGGAATTGTTTTCTGAAAATGAAATTGTTACATTTGATGACTTCAAGACAAAAGTGGCAGAAAAACTATCTATTCTTGATAGTCAATATGCTGGTCAGGTCAATGCTGCCATATTTACACAAGGATTAATAAGACCCAAAAATTCTGACTCTGATATATTCAATCTATGGATTTATATGATATTGATTGAATATTTTAATCTGACGTCTACAAATAATTGGCTTCAGATTCGGATAAATCGTCAAGCGGACGGATCTCTGTTAGTATCAAATTCTGCAATTGTAACCCTTCCAATACTTTGAATAGCGAAGTTCCATACGAAGTAGCCGAGGTCTTACGTCAATGTTTAGATGACGGTAACATTGTTGCCGGTTTTATTCTTGACAATTGGCATGCGATAATTAAGGGGGCCTTAAGAATTGAAGAGAATATAGATATGATCTTAAATCCGGCATTGTCTGTTGAGAACAATGAAGGTGATTTTAATGCCGATTATTGGTTTGATCGCGATCTGAGAATTGAATGGTTCTGTGTCAAGGGTTTTAGGGGTATCCCTATTAATAATCTGGATAAATCCATAGCATATGGTATTGATTTTGCAGATGGAGCCAGTCCATACTCAATGATTATACTCGGAGGAAACGGTACTGGAAAAACCTCTTTATATAGTGCATTGGAATTGGTTTGTTTAGGATCGACTTCGGTCTGCGAGAAGCACCATGGCAATAAAAAAGCACCAACTTCTTTCTATCGTAATATAATATCAAACGAGGCATTTGAAATAAAGGTCAAATTCAAAGGAGAATCTGATTGTAGAGTATTTCAAGAGAACGATGAATTTGATATTGCCTCACATATAGAATTGAGACCTTTCTTTTGTTCGGAAAGTGATATAGCAATATTTGAATGTCGCACCCATGACATTCAAAAGTATTTGGATGAACAAATAGGATTGAATGCGATTAATGATATTATAAAAAAGTTAGAAAAAGCATCTGAAATAATCAATGATTGGTTTGACCCCATTCCGGAGGAATCAGAGAATAAAAATATTAAAGACCAAGATTACGAAGAACGTCTTTTGTCAATTCTTAATGCTCTTGACGAAATAAAAGAGTTATTAAAATCCAAAAGACAGACAATATCCTCATCTGTTTTAAAAGATGCCCAAGAAATTGTAGCAGCTTTATTAGAAGATTATGTTGATGATTATGTTGAATTAAGCACAGAAGACAATGTGTTCGATGGCAGACTGCAACTTAAAAGGGATCCGTCCAGAAAGATAAATCCAGATGACTATTACAATAATTTCAGATACAAATTGTATTTAATAAGTATTCGGATAGCAATATCATTTTTTATCATGAAAAGTAGGAAACTCGATTTTCCTCTGATATTTGATGACATTTTTGACAGTAGTGATTTTTCGAATAGATTGAGTACAAAAGATTATTTTAAGAAAATATATTCACTTTTCAATAGGCTTAAAATTTCAGAGCGACCTCTGCAGATTATATTTTTTACCCAAGATGAAGTTATTGGAAGAAGTGTCTTTGACGGAATCTCTTTAAAGGAAAAATGTCACCTCATACCTCAATTGAAAATATTGTCAAGATTATTTCCTGTAGAGGCAATCGATGAGGAGAAAGACAAAATTCTTAAATATTGTCTTTCATCTAAACAAGAAATTAATCAGCAAAGATATTGTTTCTATCAGATGGTAGATATAATCCGCTATTCCCCTCCTATACATTAAATGGCTAAATTTCCGGAAAAATATTTAGCGAATAACCTTTTCAAGTTTTCTCATTTGCTTTTCTTATTGGGAGCAGGATTTCTCTTTATTATTCTGATTGGAGCCTGCATTGAAATGTATTCCCTTAGCAAGCAACAAATCAGCAATTATAAGGATGAAAGACTGAAAGTAGAAAAATTATATCAGGATAAGAGTTCTGAAAATTTAGATTATAGATTGTCTAAAGTTGAACATCAACTGGAGAGTACAGTCAGCGATTTGCGTCAAGAATCAAATAATATAATAAATAAATTTAATGCGTGGCTTGGTTTTTGGATCGCTATTTTGGCAATTTTCGGAGCAGTAATTCCTATTGTATTGCAATATGTCTTAAAAAAGAAATCAGATGGTGAGATGGCGGATAGGTTAAAGGATATAGATGAATATATATCCAATCATCAGTTGTTTATGCATGTATCATCTGTCTACATAGAAAATGAATGTTCCATTATTTCAGACTTTTCACAGAAAGATGTGTTCATAAAAGAGATGATTATGAAAACCCATCGTTCATTTGAAAAGCTTATTGAGATTGCTGATAACGACCATGCATTCCTTGATAGAAAATACGAACTTCCGATAATCAATGGTTTGGTCCAATACTGCAGACTAATAGAACTTTTAAGACTTAAGCAGGACGTTTCAAAGAAAGCAAAACGTCAGCTCGATGAGTTATCAGATGCTATTAGAGTGGTTATTGAGAATATCTTAAATCATAGTCAATATTCAAGAATGGATGTTTGGTCACAACTTATTGATCTCCAGCCCCGACTTGAATCATTGCCAATAGAATAGGGTAGCATCCATTTTCCCAAAATTCTTTTTATCTCTCCAAAGCAGAAAAATTATGCATTAAGCATTATGAATTGCTTCAGTTTGGGCATAGCTAATTAATATACGCGTTTGGCAAGCTCGGAGGTACCTACATATCCACACATTCCACACATATTCGCCTCCGGCCTGCCATCGCTTTTTGAAATAAAGATTTAAGCAATAAGACTTAAGATTTCAGAAATTTTAGTTTTCAATCAAGACTAAGGCTTATGAAAACGGGAAATTCTAAATTAGAATAAAATGAAAGGCATCGTATTAGCCGGCGGTTCCGGCACACGCCTATATCCAATTACGAAGGGCGTAAGCAAACAGCTTCTCCCTATTTTTGACAAGCCGATGGTGTATTATCCCATCTCTACCCTAATGCTTGCCGGAATAAGGGATATCCTCGTAATCTCCACCCCTCAAGACCTCCCTGGCTTCAAGCGCCTCCTCGGAGACGGCTCCGACTATGGTATCAATCTATCCTATTCGGAACAACCATCGCCCGACGGACTTGCCCAAGCCTTCATCATTGGCAAGGAATTTATAGGTGATGATTCTGCCTGTCTCGTCCTTGGCGACAATATCTTCCATGGTGCGGGCTTCTCCGAAGTACTCAAGGAAGCAGTTAAGACTGCCGAAAGAGAGAATAAAGCCACAGTTTTCGGCTATTGGGTCAATGACCCTGAAAGATATGGCGTAGCCGAATTCGACAAAGATGGCAACTGCCTCTCTATTGAAGAAAAACCCGCACACCCCAAAAGCAACTACGCGGTAGTAGGCCTCTATTTCTATCCCAATAAGGTTGTTGAAGTAGCCCATAATATCAAACCCTCTGCAAGAGGCGAATTAGAAATCACCACCGTAAACCAGGAATTCCTAAAAGACGACGAACTTAAAGTCCAGACCCTCCCAAGAGGTTTCGCGTGGCTCGACACCGGTACACACGACTCCCTCTCCGAAGCCAGCATCTACGTTGAGGTTTTTGAAAAACGCCAAGGCTTAAAAATCGCCTGCCTCGAAGGCATAGCATACCGTCAAGGCTGGATAAGCAAAGAAAAAATGGTCGAGCTTGCAAAACCGATGTTAAAGAATCAATACGGACAGTACTTGTTAAAAGTGGTAGAAGAAGTACAGAGAACAGGATATAAGAATTTAGATTAAAAATATGGACTTGTTAGATAAACCAAAGATTATTGATTTACCAAAATTCCTTGATCAGAGAGGAAATCTTTCGTTCATTGAAGAATTCAAGCATATCCCCTTTAAAATCAAACGTACTTATTGGATATATGATGTGCCAGGAGGTGAATCACGTGGAGGCCACGCTTATAAAGAAACTGCAGAATTTATTGTTGCTCTATCGGGAGCATTTGAGGTGGTATTAGATGATGGGTATAAGAAAGATACATTTCTATTGAATCGTTCATACTATGGTTTGTACGTTCCCAAAGGATATTGGCGAGAGATGATTAATTTCTCTACCAACTCAGTTGGGCTTATTCTTGCTCCTACCCTATATGAGCCCACAGACTACATCCGAGATTATAACGAATTCCTTAAACTAAAGAATAAGCTATGACAACAGTCTACGATTGCAGCGTGATTGAGCTGAGCAAACACCACAGCGACCGCAAAGGTAATCTCAGTGTAGTGGAAAATGATCTCTCCGTTCCATTTGATGTTAAGCGCACATACTATCTGTATGATGTGCCTGGTGGTGAAAGTCGTGGAGGTCATGCTCATAAAGGATTACATCAGCTGATAGTCGCGGTATCCGGAAGTTTCTCTGTTACACTTGATGATGGTAGTATAAAAAGGACATATAATCTCAATCGTCCATATCAAGGGCTTTTGGTGGTACCTGGTATATGGCGGACCCTTGATGACTTCTCTTCAGGAGCTGTATGTATGGTTCTTGCATCTGAACGTTATTCAGAGGATGACTATATAAGGAATTACGAAGAATTTATTAAATTCAAGGAATAATGATACATCCACTTGCTGACGTAAAATCAACGACTATAGGATACCATACTAATATCTGGCAGTTCTGCGTAGTGTTTCCAGACGCAGTTATCGGCAATAACTGCAATATATGCGCCAATGTCATCATTGAGAATGAGGTGGTAATAGGAGATAACGTGACGGTCAAGTCAGGAGTCCAGTTATGGGATGGTGTAAAACTCGGTGATAATGTCTTTATCGGTCCGAATGCGACATTTACCAATGACAAATATCCTCGCTCTAAAAATCCTGACTGGAAGCAAGAAGGAATTATTGTAGAGAAAGGTGCTACGATAGGAGCAAACGCGACAATCCTTCCAGGCATTACTATTGGAGAAAATGCAATGATAGGAGCAGGTAGCGTGGTCACGAAAGACGTTCCCGAAAACGAACTTTGGATTGGAAATCCTGCAAAATTTGTAAAAAAAATCAATTGAAAGCTATGATAAAGTTTTTAGATTTACAAAAAGTCACAGAAAGTCATGGTGACGAAATTAAAGAAGCAATATCTAGAGTTGTAAACTCTGGATGGTATCTGCAAGGTAGGGAAAACGCAAAGTTCGAAAAGAATTTTGCAGATTATATCGGTACAAAATATTGTGTTGGATGTGCAAACGGACTTGATGCCCTTATCTGGATATTCAGAGCCTATGTAGAAATGGGCGTTATGAAACCTGGTGATGAGGTTATCGTTCCTGCTAACACCTATATTGCCTCTATCCTTGCAATCTCAGAAAATGGTCTTGTCCCAGTATTGGTCGAGCCTGATATGAACACATACCAGATCGATCCTGAAAAGATTGAAGAGGCTATAACACCAAAAACAAAAGCTATTCTTATCGTCCATCTCTACGGACAGTGTGCCTATATTGAAAAGATTGGAGAACTGTGCAAGAAATACAATCTTAAGCTTGTTGAGGATAATGCCCAAGCCCATGGGTGTAAGTTCAAATGTAAACGTACAGGTTCCCTTGGTGATGCAGCAGGACACAGCTTCTACCCGGGCAAGAATCTTGGTGCATTCGGAGATGCTGGTGCTGTTACAACTAATGATGAAGAACTTGCAAAAGTAATCCGTGCAGTCGCAAACTATGGTTCTACTAAGAAATACGTATTCAAATACATAGGTCGCAACTCCCGTCTTGATGAAATTCAGGCAGCAGTACTAGATGTCAAGCTTAAGCATCTTGATGAGGACAATAAGAAACGTAAGGAAGTTGCCAAGAAATATATCGAAGGAATCAAGAATCCTTCCATCATCCTTCCAAAAGTTGAAGATTTTGAAGCTCATGCATTCCATATCTTCCCAATACTAACAAAGAAGCGTGACGAACTCCACGACTATCTCGAAAAGAACGGAGTTCAGACCATAATACACTATCCCATACCTCCCCACAAGCAAGAATGTTACAAGGAATGGAATGCTCTTAGCTTTCCACTCACAGAGAAGTTAGCTAAAGAAGAACTATCCTTGCCGATGTCTCCAGTTATGACAGATGAGGATGTAGAAGAGGTAATCCAGATTATTAATAAATGGTAAAGTTAATGAGTATAATAGGAAAAATATTAAGAAAAAATAAGATACTATGGAACATAATTAAAAAGATAAGAAGTTTATTTTATGTTCTTGAAAATCTTAATATACCTAAAACTCTATATGTAAATTTTAAGACTCAGAAATTTAAGGATGCTGTTAAATTTCCTGTGTGGATATATGGAAAGATGCGAATATCCAATTTATCAGGGCAACTTATTTTTGGATGTAAAATAAAAACGGGTACAATAATTATTGGAAAAAATACGGATTTTTTTTCTAACAGGAATAGATCGCTACTATCTTTATCTGGCATATGGCACTGTAACGGACTATTTCAAGCATCAAATGGAGTGACGATTACCATAGACGGGACAATCGAGACAGGGAATCTAGTTTCTTTGGGATCTGGAGCAAAAATCCGTTGTTACGGATATACGGAAATTGGAGATGGGTGTGGAATTGTGGAAGAAAGCCAAGTTTTCGATACCAATTTTCATTGTATTATAAATTTGAAAGATCGTACAGTAGCATCTCCTGTAGGAAGGGTGATAATAGGAAAGCTAAATTGGATAGGAAATAGATCAACGATTATGAAAGGAACGGTTTTGCCTGATTTTTCTATAGTTGCTTCATATAGTTTGGTTTCGAAGGACTTTAGTGCTCACAAATATCCAACCATTGGAGGTGTACCTGCCAAAATATTAACAGAAGGTCAAATAAGAGTTTATGATCTTAATGAAGAAAGTAGAGTATTTTTGCATTATAGAACACATAAAACAGAAACATATATCTCAACTTATGATACTAGTGTCGAAAACAGTCTTAAACATAGAGCAAAAGTATTTAAAATATCTAAGTATAAGTATATATAAATATATAGAGGTGTGGGAGAGTTAAAAAGTAAAGCATTGAAAGGCGTTTTGTGGAGTGGCATTGACAAAGCTGGCGTAAAGGCTATGTCCTTTATCGTAAGTATTGTCATAGCACGGATTCTTTCTCCTTCCGATTATGGTGTAATCGGAATGATAGTCGTATTCATAGCTATCGCAAATATTTTTATAGATAGCGGAATGAGTCAAGCTCTTGTACAGAGAAAGAATCGAATTCAAAAAGATATGTCTACGGCTTTTTATTTTAACATAGTAGTAGCGGTAATATGTTATTTGATTCTCTTCTCTTCAGCCCCACTTATATCTCGTTTCTATCAAGTTGATATTCTTAGGAATGTATTGAGAATTTTGGGATTAAATATAGTCATTTCTTCTTTTGCAACTGTTCAGCGTGCTAATTTACAAGCAAAGCTTGACTTTAGAACCATTGCATTTGTTAATTTGACAGGTGTAATTGTAAGTGGGATTGTAGGAATATACATGGCGTATTCCGGGTATGGGGTATGGGCTCTTGTTGGTCAGCAGATGTCCTCAACTGGAGTATCTACATTTGTATATTGGTTGTTTGGAAAATGGTACCCAGAAACAGGTTTCTCTAAAGACTCTTTCAAGGTGTTATGGAGATTTGGTAGTAAATTACTTGCTACAGGTTTAATTGCAACTATATTACGTGAAATATACTCTGTTGCAATCGGAAAAGTTTATAAATCAAGTGAACTTGGTTATTATACGCGTGCTGTACAGACTTCGGATATGGTTGCGATAACAACAAATGATATTATTAATGCCGTAACTTTTCCAATCCTAAGTTCCCTACAAGATGATGAAAAAAAGATGGTCGATGTATATAGTAGAATGCTTGGAATGACAGCATTCTTCATATTTCCTATAATGACAGGACTTGCAGTAATTGCTTCTCCATTTATATCAGTTGTTCTAACTGATAAGTGGTTACCTGCAGTTCAGTTGTTACAATGGCTTTGTTTTGCTAGAATTTTTACCCCAATCAGTGCACTCAATATGAATATACTTAATGCTATTGGAAGAAGTGATCTTTTTATGAAACTAGATTTTTCTAAAATACCTTTGATTGTCATAACTATGATTATTACTATTCCTATGGGTGTAAAGGCAATTGTAATTGGTAACTTTATTACGACATTTATTTGTTACTTTATTAATGCATATCTTCCAGGAAGATTGTTTGGATTTGGTGTTTTTTCACAACTAAAGATATTTTGGAAAATAGTTATTGCGACAATGATTATGGCCATAAGTTCTTATGTAGGTATGCTCTTTTTTGAATCAGACCTAATAAAGTTAGTTTTGGGAATTTTGATTGGTATCTGTACATACGTTGTTATTTCTATAATTTTTAATATTAGAGAAATGAATGAGATAAAAAAAATATTAAAAAAAATATCAATATAATGAAAAAATTTAAGAATTTGTCTAGGATATTGTTACAAATGAAAATATGTAATAATATATAAAATTCTATCAAAAAAAGCTGAGGTGCAACGATTAGGAAAATTTTGACATTATTAAAATGCAAAGAAAGAATTATTATGAAAGCCCAACTTCTATCTGAGATAATACTTTATTAATCATGTTTTTTCTAGTAATTGCTTTTTTTTAAATATGAATATTGCTTTTGTCACTCAACGATTACTGATAGGGGGAGTAGAAACATATATTATTAATCGAGCTCAAGCTCACATTGACAGAGGTCATAAAGTAATAGTTCTTTCGCAAGGAGGATGTAATGTGAAAAATTTACCGGAAGGTGTTAAGCATTTCTTGGTAAGAAATATTATGATACCACCCTACATGCTAACGAACAATGAGCGAAAACAATTATACTACGAAATTACTGAGATCTTAAAAAAAGAAAATATTGAAATTATAGAAACGAATAGTGTCTGGCCTTTTATTCATATTTCTAATTCTTTCAGTTTGCATAAAATTCCGTTTTATTATAATGTTTTATCAGAATTAGATTTTAGGCACAATCGGATATTACAACAACTTACGAAAAGACTATCAAAACATGGATTGTATTTTACTTTAACGTCTAAAATGAACGAATATATTGAAGATAAATGTAATGCTGTTTTAAGTGCGAATATCATAAATATTCCAATCAAAAAGATGGAGCTGAGTGAGGCATTTGGTGATTATATATTATCTGTCTGTAGAATGAGTCCAGAAAAGATGTATGTTCGATATCTAATTGAGGGTTATGATAAATATTTACAAAAGCATCCGAACTCTGATTATAGACTTATTATTGTAGGAGATGGGCCTTTATTTTCAGATATACAAAAATTAGCAAATGAAGTTAATGAAAAATATAACAAAAATAAAGTAATTTTGAAAGGATATTTATCAGGAAAAGAGTTATTTTCCTTATATGCTAATTGTTTAATGTATATTGGGATGGGAACCACATTATTAATAGCAGCTGCTTATGGGAAGGCTTCTGTAATTCCAGGCTTTGAAATGCCTGTAATGAAATATTCATGGGGGTTTTGGGGAGATAATCCAGAGAAAGACATAAATCAGATTGTCCATTCAATTTCAGATACAGGAAATCCTGTTAAGTATGACGAATTATTAGAAAAAACTTTAGACGATGTGTCAGTAGTTAAAGAAAAAGGGAAAAAAGCTAAATCTTTATTTAATTCAGAATTAGCAGAGGATATAATATATGAGAAATGGGAAAAGGCGATAATCCAAACATACAGTAATTTTGACTTTAAAAAAGTTGGAAGAATTTGTGCTTATTCAAAATTCTATCAAATGATTTTTTCAGTATTTTATTTCCTTTATTCAATAATTAAATATAGATTCCTAAAAAGAAGTCGCAATATACTAATTAGGGAATACTCAAATTCCTCTACAGAAAATTGATTTTAGAAAAGTTCTTATTGATATGCATAGTCAAATTTCAAATTCGAAAAGAAATTCGTCAGTAGAAGTGTTTAGAATGCTTGCAACCTTTTTGGTATTGATAGTTCATATAAATGGTATATATGCTGGTGGGATGCCTGATAAACTTATTGATTTTAGCGTTTCACGAATTGGTCAAGCTTTTATTGAAGCTTTTTCAATACCATGTGTTAATTGTTTTCTAATTATTACAGGATGGTATGGATTGCGATTTAGTTGGAAACATATATGGACTATTTGGTCGATTCTTGTTTGGATTTATATACCATTTTATATAGTTACAGTTTTATTTCTTCACAATTTCTCAATCACTCAGTTTATATATAAACTATTAGCGATACCAATTGAGAACTATTATGTCCAATGTTATCTAATGCTCTTATTTTTGTCACCCATTCTAAATGTTGCAATTATTAGATATGGCAAAAAATTACTTCCTTATACAATATCTTTTTGGTTAATCGAGATTATTTTTGATTGGATACTTAAAAATCAATGTTTGGCCTTTGGGCATGGATACATGTTAACACACTTTATTTTTATGTATATTTTAGGTCAAACTTTGGTATCGTATAGAAACGAGATAAATATATTTCTTACAAAAGCTTTGGGAATAGGTATATATTTAATAGGGATTTTCTTAATAGTTGGTTTTTATCTGATTCTTCCGAAGGAAATTGTCTTTGCATATACTAATCCAATAAATGTAATAATGGCAGTGAGCCTTTTTTTGTTTTTCGAACAATATAATTACTACAACAAAATGGTTAATTGGATTAGTAAAAGCACACTGGCTGTGTATATTTGTCATATTACTACCCCCATGTCTAATATTTTACAAAAGTGGGATGTATATGCAATTCAAAAATACTCTTATTTTGAGTATGTATGTGTAATGGCTATAACAGTTTTATGTATATTTATATTTTCAATTTTATATGATAAAATTAGACTTATACTTTTTTCAAAACCTATAAGTATAATTAGTTCAATATTTTCTCAAAAATTAAAAAAATATTCAATTATATAAAATCCACATTTCGACTACACCAATATAAGAATAGAAACTGAAGATTATTCTAAAGGTATATAAAAAATCAGTGCATCTGAAGTTTACAAAATTTGAAAGATGACAAACCTGAGGTTTAAAATATTTAAAAAGAAAGATTTGAAAAAAATATATTCAATTACAAGTCTAGTATTTGTTTTTGGATACATGTTTTTCACATATCCCTCTGTTCTTCCTCTTATTTTACCAGTTCCTGGAGAAATTGCAATGGCGATAATTATGGTTTGCTTATTCTCTCTATTGCTGTTTTTGAAATCAAAAATTAAAGTGTTACCCTCTTGTATAAATTTTATAGTTACTGTACAAATAATCGTATGGATGTGTTATTTCTATATTCATAGAGATTCGTCTTACATTACAAGAATCGTATACATAGGATTAGCATACCTTTCAATATTATGTATCTATAATTCAGTAGGAGGATTAAAGAAATTCATAAGAAGTTATGATATCATCTTATTAAGTTTAGGTTATTGTGGTGTCTTTACTTTTTTTATAGTGGCGATTACTTCTATGGAGCCATTAATCATATATCAAAATCTCGATACCCGACCCGGATATTGGTATGGATTATCAGCGACTAATGCAACCATTTTAAATTTTATAAGGTACTCTGGAATATTCGATGAGCCTGGAGCAATGGCTTATTGGGGAATGTTTGCAATATTATTTAATAAACTATATATAAAAAATAAAAAAATTGAAATAGGATTGATAATAACATTGTCATTTACCTTTTCTATGGCATATTATATTCAATTATTTTTTTATTTATGTTTTTATTATATAAAGAGCAAAAAGGTTTTTATTTCTTTTATACTGATGGCTGCTATTTTATGTACTGGAATATATAGTCTTAAGGATGGTGAATACGCAGCAATATACAAACTAACCGTTTCACGGTTTGAACAAGATGACGATGGCGATCTAAAAGGAGATACTCGTTCAAAAATGATGTATAAAGCAAAGACTCAATTTTTATTAAACCCTATTGTTGGAACAGGAGCAACTAAATTGGCTCAAATGGATTATATGGGAGATAATCCTTTTGAGAATTTAGCAGCTGATGGCATCATTGGAACTATTACTATGTATTTACCGTTAATTTTGTTATTTCCATTGGCTCAGAAGAAGAAGGAGCTAATGTTTGCTATAATTATACTTATTTTAGGGTATTTCCAAAGACCCTATCATACAAATTATTACCATCCATTAATCTTATATGTGTTTTTTTTGATTGCTGCAAAAAAATCAGAGAATAAACAGTTATATTATTACTAATATGAGAAATCCGAAGATTTCAATTGTGACGATATGCTTTAATGCTGAGTCAACGATAGAGAATACTATCCTCTCGGTAATCAATCAAGATTATGATAATAAAGAGTACATTATCATTGATGGGAAATCAAACGACAGGACAAATGTAATTATAAGCCAACATATAAATAAAATAGATTTTTACTGCAGTGATTTTGATAAAGGAGTGTATGATGCAATGAATAAAGGAGCATTAGCTGCTACTGGGGATTACATAATTTTTATGAATTCTGGTGATACTTTTTTTTCTAAAGATACCTTATCATCAGTGATAAATAAAATTGGAGAAGCCAGTCCTGATGTTATTTTTGGAGACGCAGTATATAAACATGAATGGGGATTGACTTTAGGTATAGGGAAACCGTATACTAAGGATAATTTAATAATGCCATTTTGTCATCAAAGTTCTTTTGTA
>CAZNGJ010000056.1:0-15757 GCA_964572615.1 uncultured Bacteroides sp. | reverse complement strand
GTATGCCATATTTATGCTAAATTTGTGGTACTATTTTGTTACTCGCGACAATGCGAGTAACACGAGTAACAAAAATGCAAATGATATGACCAAACAAGACTTCAAAGAACCGGTGCGATTGCGCCACAAAAAATTGGCAAACGGCAATGTTTCGTTATACCTCGACATCTATTGGAATGGAACTCGAGAATATGAATTTCTAAAACTATACCTCATTCCGGAGACATCGAGAGAAGCTAAACAGCGCAATAAACAAACTCTCGCATTGGCAAACTCAATCAAGGCTCAACGGACCGTTGACATACAGAATGGCACATACGGTTTTAAGAGTGAGCGCAATGAGGACATTTTATTTTTCGAATACTATCAGGCCTTAACTGAACGTCGCAAAAAGAAAGAGAGTAAAGGCAACTTCTCCAACTGGGCATCTTGCCTCCATCACCTCAAGAAATACGAACCGCGCGAGAACATCACCTTTGCCGACATTACACCGAAATGGGTACGTGGTTTCCGTGACTATCTCGAGAAGGAGGCCGAGGCTTTCGGCTGTGACAGTCGGGAGCGTAGAGACAGACGCCCTCTTTCCCAAAACTCGAGACAGTCATACTTCAATAAGTTACGCGCATGTCTTCGTCAGGCCTACGAGGACGGCGTCATTCTTAAGAACCCGATGCAAGGTATCACCGGTTTCTCTACACAGGAAGGAACGCGCGAGTATCTTACACTTGAAGAAGTCCGCGCTATGGCGGCGGCTGACTGCGACTTTCCGGAAGTCAAGCGAGCTTTTCTTTTCTCATGTCTTACGGGTCTGCGCCGTTCGGACATCGAGAAGTTAACATGGGGAGAGGTTACTAAGCTCGACGGACGAACGAGACTTATCTTTCGCCAGAAGAAGACCGGGGGCCAAGAATACCTTGACATCACCCCCCAAGCTGCCGATCTGATTGGAGTACGTGGAAAGCACGCAGCAAGCGACAACGTATTCGGAGACATCCGTTATCCCTCTGATACTAACGACTCACTCCGGATATGGGCAGCTCGGGCAGGTATCGACAAGCACATCTCTTTCCACTGTGGCCGACACACGTTCGCTGTCCTAATGCTCACATTGGGAACAGACATCTACACCGTCAGCAAGCTACTCGGACACCGCGAGCTCAAGACAACCCAGATATATGCTAAGATCGTAGACTCCAAGAAACAGGAAGCCGTCGACAATATCCCCAAAATCTTTTAATCTATCTTCCTCCTACTAATAAAAAGTACCGCCTACATTCTTTCCTTCTTGGGAATAGGTAGGCGGTGCGCTATGTTTTCCCGAAACAATAGGTGTATATGAATTAGGAACCACACAAAGTTAAAGCCGTATACATAATGTAATACGGCTCGTTTAATACGTTACAAACAAAAGTTAGAATGGTTTGATTTTGTAGATCCACAATACTTGCTTTAATATTCATATCTACAGATAATTGGTGTGCAAGTAAAGCTTCCTGTGCTCATTTTGGGATGAGATTTACTCATCTACTTCTTCTGCGTACATAATTGTATAATATTTTAGAGATTTGGTGCAACAAAAATACTAAGATTTTCTAATATAACGAAATAAATCACTCTTTAGTCTGCTCGACTTGGTCGTTTTTACGCTTTGTTAACATTACAACCATGGCTCCATTATCCGGAAGCAACCAATCGAAAGTCTCCAAACTGATTGAATTCGGAGAATACTTTACGGATACATCTGACTGCTTAATACCAGTTCCAAAAATCTGCCCATACAATTTTATTTCACTTTCTTCTTTATCTAAACAGGCATAATCTAAACGAAAGTTTTTAGCCGGATGCTGCAACCTCTTAGTAAAACATGGGTCTTTAATATCTACCTTAATTGTATATCGCAGCTTAACCTCGATATATTTCTTGAACTCTACCCTAATGCCCTTTTTCTTTCGTTTTTCTGTTGTTTTTTCTTCAATTGTAATTTTCTTGTTATAGAATTCATGTTCTACATCTTCGTATTCAAACTTAATTCTGTCAGAAAAATTCAGTTCCTCGCCGTCATCGATTCTACATAATAAAGTAAGACCCAAAATTGAGCCATCAGCTTTGCCTTCATCATCTATAATATGATTGGTAAATTGTATGTATTCTACAGATGACCGATTAACACTATAGGGATTAACAAGCCGATATTCTATCGAATGCTCCTTGTTTATATACTTCTCATTCTTGTCATACTTACAGACCACTGAGTGACGATAACGCGAATAATACGGTTCCCGCAGAAGTTCACAAATTTGTTGATCAATCTCTATTAATCCTGCTGCCATCGCCGGAGCTTCCGCCTTGTGTAACTGATTGGTTATGTCCTTTCTCAAATTTGTAAGTCTCTCTTCATCCAACGACTTCAGATAATTATTTGAAGTAAGAGCATTTACAAATGATAATTCATAATCCTTCAATCGCGTTGGAATATCAATCACAACGGCCAAAATAGAACCGGTAACAAGTGATAAAGCCAGTCCAATCACGATTGAATATACATAGCTACTATGTTTGAAGGCAAACTCCGGATCTAAAGAGGCTATCGTCGCCAAAATGTAAATTATAAGACCTGATAGTGCAAGGATCACTATTGACGATATCGACTTATAACTTTTGACCCTCGTCTTCTTCTTATTGACTATGTGACAATTGGATTTATCATACTTACACTGCTTGGTCGAAGTATACGGGCACTCGCTTTCAGAACGATAGTCACATTTGATAAGCTTTTCCTCCTTACTATGAGACACCTTTCTCTTTATTTTTGCAAGAATAGAATCTGACATAATCTAAACTAATTATAACCGTATCTACATTATTTTTTTTATACTTTGTTTTGTACAAATTTAGTAAATAGTTCGGGAATTAACTTACATCGTCGACCACGAACGAGCCGCCGAGGATGCTATGAGTGGGTATTGTCGGATCTGCGGTTGTTTTCGATGGCGCGCCATAATTGATTGCCTACGCGCCGCCAGTCGCCGGCCAGGGCTTGTGCATCACGCGAAGCGGGGATGGCGCGGAAGGAGCTATAACCGTCGCGAAGCCACAGTACGCTGCCGACGCCTCGGAGAAAGGAGGCGTTGAGTCTGCTCTGCAGGGCACGTTGTTTGTGGTTCGCTGTCTTCATCTGTTTATTAGTGATTTTAGGTTTCAACATACAAATTTAGTAAATAGTTCATAATTTACTTACATCGTAGACACTACGAACGAGCCACCCAGGACGCTATCAATTCATCGGGAATCCGAGTAATTCTGAAAAATTCTTTTCGTTTAGATCTACACCCCATTTATTGGAAAATATTAAATTCCATCTTTCTTCAATAGCAAGTTCGAATAAATGTTTACGAATTTCGGCTCTCGATAATGCTTCATGATACGTTTCATAATCGGGCATATCATAGTACGCGCTTACCAGTTTGTCGTACAACCATTGTTTTGCAAGTTCAGTGCGATTCTTTTTGTTTATGGCGTGTAATCGATTATAGCTTTCATCGTCAACGCACCTCACACAAACACGAAATGCGCTTTCGTCTTCTATTACAAAATCAGCGGTATCTATAGGTCGCTTACCATGAAGTTGATGACCTCCTCTATCTGTTCCATGGCGAAGTTTATAACAATGAGGGTCGATATGATAAACCTCGATGTCATCCTCATAAATATATTTACCAATTTTACTTTCCTCTATTGCGTTATGTTCTGGCTCTTTCTGAGCGCAAGAGTACAGGGATAGTAGTAGTAAGCCGATGAGGACTAAAAATAAAGTGTTATTTTCTCGCTTCATAATTCTACGCATCTTTCCAATAATCTCTCATTATATTGTTGATCCCACGAACGAGCCGCCGAGGACGCGGTAGATGCCCAAGATTGCGTTATTCCTAACTGCTACAAATCGAATCGATTGAAATGATAGCCGGCTTTTTCTTCGGTATTTTCGTCATAAAGGATAGGTTCGCCAGTCTTCGGGTGAAATTTTATCTTTATAACGATATTTGCTTCGCCTCGCTTAATACTTCGGTTATGCATCATCTTCTCTATTTCTCCTTGAGTAAACATGAAGAAAAGGTTCTTTTGTGAACCATCCTTGTCAATGCATCGGCACACAATGAAATAACGCATCTGCGTTGAATAAACCTTGTTCTTTTCATAATTAATCAAAGGAATATTGGCGCGAATTGTACCATTTATAATACCAACTGTTTTAACTTGAATGAAATAGTATGACGAGTCTTTGAATGCTACCAAATCAATTCCACCATCTACAAGCATGTGATTGACATTATATTCGCGATATAGCAACTCTGACATTACCGCACATTCTCCGGCTCGACCTGTGAAGTCGTTAGCTTGCAAAGTATAGCAATCTACAACCCGTTTGTTTCGGCGCTGACGATACTTGCCTTTTGTATAGACTAACATTGACTCATCTCCAAGCTTTTTATCGGCTGCGATTAAAGACTTAACTTGTTTTTCCACCTCGAGTTCTAAGTTGTCGAACAAGTTATGATCATCATTTGAATATTTCTGAACAATATCGGCTTTTATATCAGCCATCCTTCTTTGTTCTGATACTTTGTTATATGTTGACAAAATATCATCCATTGTTATTTCAATCTCTTTTATTTCTTCTTGTTCGAAAAGCTCATCCATGATATTATTACTTTACAAGTTAATCCTTTGTCTTTCTTTGGAGCATACTTCTCCTCTTATATTCAAAGATTTTTCGGGTTAATGATTCTGAATTCTCCAGATTGATTTACAACATAACCGAGCACACTGAAAATCCTGCGTATATCCGAGAAGGCAACCTCAAATGGTTCGTAAATTAGTCTTCCGTCAGCATATCTCTCTTGGTTAGTCGAATAGAGGGCAATCCTATCAGGCTGACTACCAAGTTGCACTCGTTTAGTAACACGATATTCTGTCGTTTCGATAACATAGTTGCGGCCTGGGACAAGCAAATGGCGGTCAGTAACTTCTCTTACTGCTAATACACATTCATTTGGATACTCTATCATTGAATCTCCAACATGACGTATCGCTGCAGTTTCACGACCATCAAACCAATCACCTGATTGAATATAACCAATTAAGGAGCCTGCATCTGACGAGGACACTGTGCCATTATAGCCACCTGTAGTTTCGACGTCATAAAATGGTATAAGACGCTTGGGTGAAGACGGAACTTCTTCCTCTTCAGCATCGATAAACATATCACCTTCTCCTTTCAACAACCAGTTACTATTCAGATTGGGGAATGCTTTCAATAATTTCTTTTGAGCTGTATCTGAAAGAGTCTTTGTATTCCCTTTCAGAAGTTCTCGTAGTGCTTGTGGAGTCTTAAAACCTACAAATCGAGAGAACTCCGATTTGTTCATTGCGGAGTACTCAAGTAGTTTTGAAAGACGGTCGCTTAGTTCCATATTGTTAAATTAGTGTTAAATATGCAATATAATATTGCATATATTGAATACATATACTATCTTTGCATCACGATAGCGAAACACTGTCGCAAAGATAAGCAATTAATCTCAAAATACCATAATAAAATGACTCTTATCGAACGCTACCAACAGGCTAAGAATCAGCCCCGACAGCTTCCGCCGGCTCTCGCTTTTATCAGCGAGGTGGCCGCCGTCACCAAGAAAAGCGAGCCCTCAATACGTCGATGGCTCGCCGGCGAATGCGAACCCGACGACCTGACCAAGGCCGTCCTCGCCAAACATTTCAACACCACCCCCGAGAAACTCTTCCCCGCCAAGAAGTAAACTAACACCTACCCACCATGAGCCAAGACGAACACTTCGCACGCATGGAGGCCATCGCCCTCATCGGCATCAAGGAGGTATTGGATGTCACAGAAGTGGCTATACTGCTTCGCAAATCCGATATCTCTGGGAAAGAGCTAAGTATGTAGTCATACTTATACCTTAACTCCTTAAGTTCCTTTACGGTCTCGTTATATTTTACAGCTAACTCACGTTCAATATATTTAGCACTTCCGCGGGCCGGGTGCTTCTTATACTTAAGATAATTTGCACAGTCCTTAAAAATTAAAGTTTCTACGTCAGCAAACATCGACGCCGTTTTATTGAATGGTGTCGTAGTGTTAACAAGGTTACGTAACTTTTTCTCCTTGGTCTCTACCTCCAATAGTTGCGTTTCGTAGATTCTTTGATGTTCAAGTTTCTCTCGTTCTAAATTTCCTTCCTTTATTTTTAGCTGTTCGCCTGCCTTGTTAATATAGACTTTCAGTTCATCATAAAGATAAGAAAAGAAACAGAATATCTGAGCAGTTAACAAACACCAAACAGCACAATATATATAATTTAGTTCGAACACTCGTGCAATTACAAAAGATAGCACCCATACGCCAACTGGAAAAATAAAAGAAAAGTACCACCCGAAACTATCGCATAGAGCTTGCCTTAACAAGCCTAAATATAGTCTTGATGAGAATGCTGGTAGTTGTACAGACATATTGATTATCCGGGCAATTGTGTAAAATCTTTTTCAAGGAAGTATTTACATCGTCGACACCACGAACGAGCCACCGAGGACGCGGTATATGCCGAGGATAGCGTCGGTGGGGATGCGGAAGGGAGGGTAGTTGGGGTTGACGCTGCGGGCCAGGATGGCCGTGTCGTCGTTGTCGATGGGGAAGAGTTTCTTGACGACGACGCCGTTGACGGTGTCGACCACCATAGAGTGACCCCAGGGGATGAAGGCTCGCTCGTTGATGCGCTTGATGTAGACGTACGAATTGTTGTGCAACTCGGGTTCCATCGAGTCGCCCGAAATCTGTATCGCGAAGTCGGCCCCCGGAATGGGCGACACTATCTTCTTGCAGTCGCGCAGCTCCACCTGGTCGGCCCAATGGCTCAACGTGCCGGCCATCGCCTCGACAGGTAGCAGCGGGATAACGGTAGCGCGTCCCGCCTCGATGTCCTCACGCAGAGCATCCACTTCTTCTTGTGTCGGTATCGTAATTTCGTCAACAATATATTTTTTTGCCAACATCTCACCTTCGCCGGTTAATAACCAGTCGATGTTCAGGTCGGGGAATTCTTGGCGTATGGCATGGATCTTATCGGGTTGAATAGATTTTCGCATTGAGGTGACGAATGCGCTTGAAACGCCAATGCGTCGCCCAAACTCACTCTTATTTATTCCTTTATGCTCTAAGAACTCAACGAGTCTTTCTTTTACAGTTGTTGACATTTTCAAAGCGTTAATGTTAATGTTTGTTATATTGCTTTGAATAATTTGGCTAATTCAAGGCATTGCTTTATCTTTGCATCACGATAGCGAAACACTGTCGCAAAGATAAGCAATTAATCTCAAAATACCATAATAAAATGACTCTTATCGAACGCTACCAACAGGCTAAGAATCAGCCCCGACAGCTTCCGCCGGCTCTCGCTTTTATCAGCGAGGTGGCCGCCGTCACCAAGAAAAGCGAGCCCTCAATACGTCGATGGCTCGCCGGCGAATGCGAACCCGACGACCTGACCAAGGCCGTCCTCGCCAAACATTTCAACACCACCCCCGAGAAACTCTTCCCCGCCAAGAAGTAAACTAACACCTACCCACCATGAGCCAAGACGAACACTTCGCACGCATGGAGGCCATCGCCCTCATCGGCATCAAGGAGGTATTGGATGTCACAGAAGTGGCTATACTGCTTCGCAAATCCGAAAGCCGAATACGCCACATGGTAATGGACCGGGAAATACCCCACTACAAACTACCCAACGGAAGCCTCGCCTTCCGCAAATCCGAAATCGAACAATGGCGCCTGGGCACACGCATCCCCACTAATGACGAAATTCGTAAACAAGCCGTCACCTACACCGCCACTCACAAACGCCGTTAACCCCCTACCCCATCATCATGAACAAGAACTCTCATCCAAACAACGGCTGTTGGCTGATAGATACCACGACACCGCAGATAACTTGGTTAGGTCGTCCACCGGCACCGAAGCCAACATTAAACGAGCGACTCAATTTCGCACTCTCCTACATACGGTCGAATGGCAACGGCCCGAGATTCATCGACATAATAAAGCGCTCGGCAAAAGCAGTGGCCTTCCTTTGGAAACCCGCGCAAGTATCACGATCCGGAAAACCATACGTCACCACTGGCCGCTCCCTCGAAGAAGAATGGGCCAAATTCAAACTTACGGAGTGCGTCCGTCCACATTCAGGACATGGCAAAGCAGACATCTTTGATGCTAACTCTTCTAATTGACACTGAGTAATCATAAAATTCAATTGTAATTAAATAATTAAATATTTACAAAGTTACTAAAAAGTATTCGCAACTGCAAGTATGGCAACCCGCAAACTCATAACCCAAAGCCTTGGCGAAGCTTTGATGTCAATGGATATTGGCGAAACTTGCATGTCACCTGACAATGTCACTAAAGCCACCGTCGTCAAGACATGCTCTGAACTTAAGAAATCCGGCAAAGGCCTTTGGAAGACTGCTACCGTTTCCGGACAACAAACAATAACAAGACTTAAATAACCTCCTCCAACACCCCATCATCATGAACAAGAACAAATGCTCGTGCATCCCCAACGGTCAGGCCATCGCCTTCCTGGTCAACAATGGCATCCCCTTCGTCTACCGCCGAGGCAACCAGCGCAAACGCTTTATGCTCTACTTCCTCGCCGACGAAGAAACAGCCTACGAACTTCATACCCACAGCGGCGTCACCGTCTACGACGAAAACACCGGTTGGGACTTCTCCTCCTGGAAATCAATAATCAACTAACACCCAAACCACACCATGCGCAAAGAGAAACCGCCATACATGTACATGACTCGTCGAGGCAGGTTCTTCAACCTCAATAACGAGGCCGTCATACCCACCTTACGCGGAATAGCCGCTTGGTTCCGTCGCTACAAATCCGATGTCGGGTTCTGGGCGGCGCTAAGAATAGCTTTCGCCCTCTCCCTTAAGTCACTGACCCATCGGGCACATCCTTCCTCGCCTACCGGCTCAAGATAAACCACCGGATTATTCGAAATGGCGACACGATGCGAGGCCCCGCAATAAGGACACGGACGCGAGTTAAACTCTACTACAAGAGGCTCAAGTAAATACTTTGACAATCTCATATTCATTAATTTTTAGTTTGACAATACAAAGTTAATGAAAATCCCCCGAAAAGCGCTGAGCGCTGCTTCGATGCAGCCGGGGGAGCAATAAAGTTAAACATCTAAAAATTACCACACCATGACAGAATTTGACAAACAACTCATCGAGAAAGCCAAAAAGCTTGGCCGCTACCAGTACGACCTTATTCGTATGCTCCGCTACGTCGCCGACTCCGAAGAAGCTCGCCGAGAACTCACCGACCTCAGTGACTTTTACTACGAGCGCACCCTCGAAACCATCTAACCACCAACCATCATGAACCGCGCTACCAGAACATACCTCATCGGACAGATCGTTGCTGCCCTGGCCATCTACACCTTTGGCGCCGCCTACGCCTTCCGCAGCGCCATCGCCGGCCAATGGTTCCCCGCCCTTGGGTTCGCCGCCCTGGCCTACTTCAGCGGCTACCGCCTGCTGCTGCGCAACGCCATCGCCGAGTACCGGCAGTACCAACGCCGCCTCGGCGTGACCCCCAAGCCACACACCGGCCTCCGCACCCTGTGGCACAACATTCGCAAAACTGATATTATCGAAAGGTTAATTGATTATTGTCTGTAGATTTACCAATTGTCAAGATAGAGTTCAACTACGATTGAGACTACCCCCGACCAACCCGCGAGGGCGCACGGAGGTAACAACTGGATTAGCAAGAGATCTTTCATATTCATAAGCTTAATTCCTGGCCCCGAGCCCGCGTGGGTGCAGGTGGCCAACAGGGTTAGCGAGTAATCAAGCTCCACGCCCCGGTGCAGCGTCCGGGGGACCCGCAAAGACAGGGTAATCCGTGAGGACCCCTCGCGCAGAGGCGCCAAAAGCTTACATGATTTTTAAGGTATGACAATTAAATGTGATTGTTAATTCCGCCCCCGGGGATGGATAATCGATTTCAATCCAGGATTATTTCATATTCATTTACACTTAGGATCCCCGGGGGCCTTTACGGGAGCGAAACAGTCGGGAAATGCCGCCGACGATAACGCGTAGCCGCAAGGCTGTAACATTAGGCACTGCGCGTCGATGATACGGTTGAGGGGTCGAACCCTCCGCTCCCACCAAATATCGGAGCAAGTGTTCATGCTCGATGATTGGTGCCCGGACTGTCGGGCCGCATAGCCCGGCAGTCCTTATCCAACCGAGCCGACAACCGCCCGATGTTAACCCCTTTTTCCACGCGTAGTTACGCGTAATTTACTCGTAATTACTCGTTCTTACTCGTTTTTTACTCTTTTTTTAACCCCATTAACACCACCACTATTATGAAAAAAGTACAAGTTGTAGAACTCAAAAACCTCAAAGATCCTAAAGAACTCGAAAAGGCCATTGCCGAAGCTGTCGAAAAGATGAACCTCGAGGACGACTGCGACGAAATCCCCGAAGAAGCCCGCACCGAAGCCGACGCCATGACCGACGAGCAGCTCCTCGCACTCAAGGACGACCCCGACTTCAAGGCATTCCACAAACAGCTGACCGAAAAGATCAACGACTTAGAAGACTTCATCGGCGCTCACCGCAAGAAGTACAACTGCTCTATCCTTGTCGGTGTTGTCTCCGCTATGAACAAAAACATCAACTTTGGCAATCAGATGACAAACGGCCGTAACGACTCCGTCGAAGCAGCCTTTAAGGCCATCCTCCGCATCCCCTTCATCAAGCACGTCCATACCGGCATGGTCTTCGACCAAATCCTCGAATCAGTCGGCGACGCTAAACGACATCATCTCGCCAGAGCATTACAAAACCCCGACGACGAAACCACTGAATCATCAACCCCTCAAGAATAATCACCATGTGCACCACCAATCAGCAAACTGCTCCGAACCCCACACAGTCACCTGCCGCCGAACCGGCTACCATCGACATAGACGTCCGCAAGGCCGAATTGCGACTCAAGATTGCCGAACTCCAGTCAGCTGCCGAGTACAACCGCTCACCTGCAGGCCTTATGCAACGTCAGTTCGAGACCTACCAACGGCTCGCCAAACCGCTGTCCGAGTCCAACTTCGTGCCCGCCGCCTACAAGGGAAATATCGGTGACTGTATTATCGCCGTCGAGATGGCAGCCCGACTCGGCACATTCCCCCTCACGGTCATGCAGAACCTCTGCGTAGTCAAGGGCAACCCCACATGGAAGTCACGCTTCCTCATTGGCTGCGTCAACTCCTGTGGTCGTTACTCCACCCTCGACTACCGCATCACCCTCGACGGTCGTGTCGGCGATGTCAAGTACAAGACCTGGCAGAAGGATCGCGACGGCAAGAACCACGAAATTCTCCGTCAGTTCGACCGCCCCGATCTCGATAACCTCGTATGTGTAGCTTACGCAACCGAACTAAAGACCGGCAACGTTCTCACCTCCGCTCCTGTGTCGGTTCGTATGGCCGTCCAGGAGGGCTGGTACTCCAAGGACGGCTCCAAGTGGCCTACCATGACCGAACAGATGTTGCGCTATCGCGCCGCCTCATTCTGGGTCTCAGCGTTCGCTCCCGAGATGGCTATGGGCCTGCGCACCGAGGAAGAGCAGCGCGACATCGAGGACGTCAACTACGAAGAAGTCGAAACGTCCACCGTCTCACTCATGGCTCCCAAAGCCAAGAAGTCCACGGCCAATATCGAATCGGCCAAGGAACGTCTTCGTAACCGTGCGTCCTCCGATGCTGCGACCGCTACCGCCGAGTCACCTGCAAAAGCTTCCGAATCTCCCGCCCAATCAACTTTTGATATGCCATGAACACCCACGTAAACAAATACTCGCTTTACTCTGACGAGCAACTCGAGGAACACTTCTCTCAATTCCTAATCGATTCGTGGTCTTACTCGGGTGTGTCTACGTTCGCACGGAACGAGAAAGAGTTCGAGCGACGATACATCTATCACGAACCGTCGCGACGCTCTCCATCCACTGTCGCCGGCACTGCTTACCATGCCGCCCTCGAACTCTACTTCTCCGCCCTGCGCGACGGCGACGAACTGTCCCTACCCGAACTCCACCAGCGCGCCTACGAAGAGATAGACAAAGTAACGGCCAACACATGGAAGCTCGGCAAGACCAACCCCACTGTCGAGGATTGTATCGTCACTGCCACTCGCCTGGCCACTGCTCTGCTTGCTAACTTCTACAACGAACGCAGCATCTACACCGACGGCGTCGCTTGTATCCTCGCCGTCGAAGAGTCCATCAACGGATGGCTCACCGTCAACGGCGTCGACATCCCACTGCCGTGTCACTCCAAACTCGACCTCGTCGTCGAACTCGAGAACGGCCGTCGCGCCATCATCGACCACAAGTCTAAAGCTGCTTACACCGACGAGGCCGAAATCGCATACACCGGTGCCAAACAAGCCATCGTCTACGACCTGCAGTGGAACGTCCGTCACCCCGACCTGCCCGTCGACGAAGTATGGTACGTCGAAAACAAGTACAGCCGTAACAAAGACAGCTCGCCTCAGCTGCACAAAAACGTAATCGCTCTCAACGCCGACACCCGTCGTCTTTACCAGGCTATCCTATACGAGCCTCTGCGACGCATGATACAGGCCACATCCGACCCAAACTACCTCTACACCATCAACGATGCCGACCCCATGGTCGACAAGGCCGAACTCTACGACTTCTGGGCCAAGACGCTTATCGCCGACATCGACGACTTCATCTTTCTGCCCGAAAGCAAACGCGACCTTATCACCATGCGTCGCCGCAAAATCCGCGACGCTTCGGCAGCATCCATCTCACCCTCAGTAATCAGATCGTTCCGCTCCCATGCGGCATCTTTTATCACCTACGAACTCCGCGACGATATGACACCTCAAGAAAAAATCGAACACACTCTCCGCTCATTCGGCATCATGGTCCGCGTGGCCCACGTCCTCGGCTCCTACTCATCCGTCTCCTACCTGCTCGAGATCGGCGCCGGCGTCAAGATTGCCAACATCGCTTCTCACACTCTCGACATAGCTAACGCTATCGACGTCCCCATGGTACGCATCCTGCCCACACTCACCGTGTACGACGGCCATGCATACCTCTGCGTCGAGGCACCGCAACGCTCCGGCGAGACCCTGCTGTGGGACGAAAAATACCTCGCCGGCTCCCGCATACCCCTCGGCGTAAGCAACTTCGGCCAGACCGTCTTCTGGGATATCAACAACCCCTCGACTCCACACATGCTCATCTGCGGCGCTACCGGCTCGGGCAAGTCAGTGTGCATCAAGAGCACCATCGCCTACGCACGCCTCGCCGGCATTTCCCGCATCATTGTCTTCGACCCCAAATATGAATTTATCGGGCGTCTCGACGGCTGCGAGGTCATTGCCGACATCGACCTTATCGAGGAACGCATGGCCGAGCTCGTAGCCGAAATGCAAGCCTCCGCTCCTAAAGGTGGCCTCGGTTACAAGACGCTCATCGTCTTCGACGAATTCGCCGACGCCGTCAACTCGGCCCGCTCCGGCAAGGCTCTCGACATCAAGGACGATTTCGGCAAGGTTGTCGGCCGTGATAAATCACTCGAAGAAAACCTCAAGATGCTCCTGCAGAAAGGCCGCTCGCTCGGTTACCGCATCGTGGCCGCTACTCAACGCGCCTCCACCAAGGTTATCACCGGCGATGCCAAGGTCAACTTCCCCGTCCAGGTATGCTTCCGCGTCCCCAAAGCTATCGATTCCAAGGTCGTTCTCGACGAGGAAGGCGCCGAAGCCCTCGCCGGCCATGGCGACGGCCTAATCAAGTCGCCCGAGTACATCGGGGCCGTCCGCTTCCAGGGCTTCTATAAACCGTAATGCCCTATGGCCGACATCTCCAAAACCGATATGCTCAAAGTCATATCCTACCTCGACGATGCATCCCGGCTTTACGATGCCCTCCCCATGCAGAAGTGCAAGTGCCGGGCACACATGATCAAACAACTCGTCATCAAACTCAAAACCCGCATTAAATAACTTTATTAACTCAACTAAAACATCTCTACTATGGCATGGATTGAAGTACGCGCTCGCTATGACAAGATCACCGATAACGGCGCTGTTAAGAAGGTTACCGAACCTTACCTGGTCAATGCTCTCTCGTGCACCGAAGCCGAGGCTCGTGTCACCAAAGAACTCACTCCCTTTGTAAGCGGTGACTTCCGCATTACTTCCGTTACATCAACCAAGATAAACGAAGTTTTTCCTGATGCTACCGGCGATCGTTTCTACAAGGTCAAGGTTAATTTCATCTCGCTCGATGAAAAGACCGCTACTGAGAAACGAACCGCCTCTTACATCCTCGTACAGGCTTCCGGCTTCAAAGAGGCTTACGACAATTTCATCGAAGGCATGAAAGGTACTTTGGCCGACTACGAAATCGAGGCCATCTCCGAGACTAAACTTGTCGATGTTTATCAGTACAACGCTCTCGAACTCTAATGAACCTCAAGGAATATAAGGCTATGCTCGCTGCTTCCACAGGTCGCCGTAACAAATACGGCGCTGTCAAGTCAGGCGGCTACGACTCCCGTCGTGAACACGACCGCGCCATGCAGCTGCGTCTGTGGCTGCGAGCCGGCCTTATTTCCGATCTGCGCGAACAGGTCAAGTTCGTCCTTATTCCCACCCAACGAGACAAGGATGGCAGCCTGCTCGAACGTGAATGCTCCTATCGCGCCGACTTCGTCTACACTCGCGACGGCCAAACCGTCGTCGAGGACACCAAAGGCGTACGCACTCCCGAATATATCATCAAGCGCAAACTAATGCTCCACGTCCACGGTATATCGATCTCCGAAGTATAACTATGTCTGTAATGTCAAACACCCCTCAAAACGGATGGCTCAAGCTATTCTACCGACTCCTTGATTGGGAGTGGTACGGCGACCCCAATATGGTTGCTCTCTTCGTCCATTTGCTTCTCCGCGCCAACTACCGACCCGTCCGTCGAAAGGGGCAAATTCTCGAACGCGGCACCCTCCTTACCTCCCGCGAGGAATTGGCCCGCGAAACAGGTATCTCGGAACGAACCATTCGCACTTGCCTGAATCGGCTAAAATCGACCAACGAAGTGACCGGCAAAACGACCAGCCACGGAACGCTCCTAACCATCTGTAATTATGACAAATACCAAGGCGAGTCCGACGCGACCGACCAACGAAGTGACCAACAAACTGACCGGCAAGTGACCAGCGACCGACCAACAAGTGACCAACAAGTGACCAGCGCTATATATAATAAGAATATTAAGAATATAAGAAATAAAGACTACGTAGTAGTCTTCGATATAACGTGCGCGCGATTTTATAAAGACTTTTTCGCCCCCGAACGCCGCGCCGTTCTCGAGCAGCTATGCATGGCACGCGGATATGGCACCATCGAAAACCTCCAACGGCTCGCCTCCGCTGTCCTCGCCGAATGGGAAGCTCTGGAGCTACCTGCCCATCGCGACATCTCCGACGCCCGCCAACACCTCATCAACTCCTGTTCGCTCAAACTCGCCTCCGAGCAACGTCAACAACAATCCCAACAACCCGATAACACCAACCCAAACAATGACTCCAAACCGAATATCCGAGA
>CAZNGJ010000055.1:0-16154 GCA_964572615.1 uncultured Bacteroides sp. | reverse complement strand
ACTACGCCCGCAACGAGAAGGGAGAGATGTACGGCCCCTTCGACTGGACCGACACGTACAAACTGGATTACTCCAACCCCGCCACGCGCGAGGCCATGATAGACGCCATGTCGTTCTGGCTGACCGAGGTGGGCGTCGACGGCTTCCGCTGCGACGTTGCCATGGAGGTGCCCGTCGACTTCTGGAACGAGGCTCGTCCGCGTCTTCAGGCGCTCAAGCCCGACCTGTTCATGCTGGCCGAGGCCAGTGTGCCGGCTCTCGAGGAACATGCCTTCGACATGGCCTACAACTGGCCGATGAAGGACCTGTTCAGCGCCATCGCCGACCGCTCGGGCCAGTACACCTTTGCCCCCGAAGGCAAGGACAAGCCCAAGTTTGAGGCTGCACGCGCCACCGACATCGCCACCCTCGTCGAGACGCAGCAAGCCGATTATCCCATAGGCGCTTACCTGATGAACATGGTCACCAACCACGACCTCAACTCGTGGGAAGGCACCGAGTTCGAGCGCCTCGGTATGTTCGTGCCTGCATTCGCAGTGCTGAGCTATACCCTGCCGGGGATGCCCCTAATATATACCGGCCAGGAGACAGGCATGAACCGCGCCTTCGAGTTCTTTGAGAAGGACAAGGCTCCCGACTGGACCCCTAACGACTGGACGGCTTTCTATACCGAGCTCAACGCCCTCAAGCACAGCCGCAAGGAGCTGAGCGCCGATGCCTCGGCAGCCAGCCTTATCGTCTACCGCACGACGTCGCCCGATGTGCTGGTATTCGAGCGTCGCACGGGCGCCTCGTCGCCCCGCACCATCGTGGGCGTCAACCTTGGCAAACTCCCCTCGCCGGTCACCTTCACCGGACGTCGCCCCGACGTGACAGGCGCCAAGGCTGTCATCGCTGAGACCGACTACGACGGCATCCCCGAGTCGCTGCTGCCCGGCCAATATTTCATCCTTACCGTAGACTAAAGCATTTCCCAAATAACCTAAATTCTATCCTACCATGATTATCGGAGTACCCAAAGAGATCAAAAACAACGAGAACCGAGTAGCCGTAACCCCGGCCGGAGTCAAAGAACTCGTAGCCCACGGCCACACCGTCTATGTGCAGCACACCGCAGGCGAAGGCAGCGGTTTTGCCGACGAACTGTACAGTCAGGCCGGCGCCACCATCCTGCCTACAATCGAGGATGTTTACGCCATCGCCGACATGATCATCAAGGTCAAGGAACCCATCGAGCCGGAGTACAAATTGGTCAAGAAGGGTCAGCTGCTGTTCACGTACTTCCACTTTGCCAGCGACCGCGAGCTTACCATGGCCATGCTCGAATCGGGCGCAACCTGTATCGCCTACGAGACCGTGCGCGACCGCATGGGCACACTGCCACTGCTGATACCTATGAGCGAGGTTGCCGGCCGTATGTCCATCCAGGAGGGAGCGCGCTTCCTCGAGAAACCCCAGGGTGGCAAGGGCATCCTGCTCGGCGGCGTCCCGGGTGTCCGTCCCGCCAAGGTACTTGTGCTCGGCGGCGGTGTCGTTGGGCGTAACGCAGCCCTGATGGCCGCCGGACTTGGTGCCGACGTCACCATCACCGACATCTCGCTGCCCACACTGCGTCACCTGGCCGAGGTAATGCCCCGCAACGTCAAGACCCTCTACTCCAACCGCCATAATATCGAGACCGAACTGCCCTCGACCGACCTCGTCATCGGCTCGGTACTCATCCCCGGCGCCAAGGCTCCCCATCTGGTCACCAAGGACATGGTGTCTCTGCTCGCTCCCGGCTCCGTTATGGTCGACGTAGCCATCGACCAGGGCGGCTGCTTCGAGACCTCGCACGCCACCACCCACGCCGACCCCGTGTACACCGTCGACGGCGTCATCCACTATGCCGTGGCCAACATCCCCGGCGCCGTTCCTTACACCTCGACACTGGCCCTGACCAACGCCACGCTGCCCTACGCCCTGCGCCTGGCCGACATGGGCTGGAAAGCAGCCTGCGCCAAGGATCCCGGCCTGGCCGACGGTGTCAACATCGTCGACGGCCACGTCACCTTCGCCGCCGTCGCCGAAGCCTGGAACCTCCCCTACACCCCCCTCAACCTCCAGATTTAAGGCCCCACCCCATCCCTCCCCAAAGGGAAGGGGGTACTGCGCGAGTTGGCGTCCTGCCGGAAGCCAACTCGGGGTTTTTACAATGGTTAAATGTTGTGAAAAGTTTGGCGGGGGTCGAAATTTGGCGTACCTTTGACTGTTATTTTGGCCTTGGGTCAGACCTGCCATGATTTATCACACATAGCACCCGAGTAACGGTTTTGAACCGTTGATGATGAAAAACTTAGGCCAAGAAACAAAACTGCAAAATCTAATTAAAAAACCAAAATATTTTTACCTTAATAATTAACCAACCAAATCAACCAGCATGAAAAAAAATTTCATTTCGGCTGCTGTGGTACTGGCTGCGCTTTCGCTCAACGCCAAGGTGTTCACCGTTGGTGACGTTCACCAGGTGAACGACGTCGTTGTCGACCAGCCTGTTATAGCGGCAGATGGAAGTTTTGTTGTGACTCCTGGCGTCAAAGGTCTTCACAAGATCGACCTCGCCTCGGGCGCAGCCGAACTTATCGTCAATGGCGAAGGATTGTCGCACGTGGCTATCAGCCCCGACGGCAACACCGTTTCCTATGTTCAGCAAACATTCGACAAAAACCATCTGAGCTACAAATCGCTCGAGACAGTAAACCTCGAAACGAAAGAAGCTCGGACAGTTGTTAAACCCACTCGCAACCTTGCAGCCGGCGTCGCACTTACCGATGCACAAGTTGTAGGTCTCAACAACGGCAAAATAGCTAAAAAGCAACTAAGCAAAGCCCAAGTTGCCGAACGTCCCGTTGTAGCCATCAACTATGGTCATCTCACCGTTAACGGCAAAAATATCGACCCGCAGGGCAAAGGTAGCTACCTGTGGCCCTCGCTCAGTCCCGATGGAACCAAAATCGTCTATTGGCTCGTTTATCGCGGTTGCTTCGTATGCGACCTCGATGGTAGCAATGTTCAACCCGTAGGCGGCCTCCGCGCAGCCGTATGGGCCGGCAACGATGTTATTATCGGTATGGACAACAAGGAAAGCAACAACCAGGTTATGGAAGCCTCGTCGCTCGTTGCAGTTGACCTCAACTCGGGCGAAAAACAGGTTCTCACTCCCGAAACGGTCGTTGCCATGTATCCCAGCGTCGATGCTAACGCTACCCGCGTGGCTTTTACCGACCCCGATGGCAAACTTTATTTCGTTAACCTCAGCAAATAATAAAACAGCTACACAATTATGAAAAAGACTATACTTTTATCGGCATTGGCGGTAGCTGCTACTCTTACCGCCGGAGCAAAAACAGCCGACGAGCTCCGTGTTTACATCAACCCCGGTCACGGTTCGTGGACTCCCAACGACCGCCCCAACCCTCTGGTTGGTCATGGTGAACATTCGCGTACCAACACCGATACCCTCAACTTCTTCGAGTCGAACACCAACCTCCGCAAGGGTTTCGGTGTGCTCGAACGTCTCATCGATTACGGCTTGAAGTTCGACCGCACCCTCAATCAGACCGGCGAACGCTGGCAGATCGGTGCCGCTCGAGATCTGAGCAACAACATCGTCATGAGCCACGTTAAGTGCGGCCCGTATAACAAGGACAACGGCACAGAAACTCAGTTCAAAAAGGAAGGTAAGGAAGTTCCTGAAAATCTGTATTACTACAACCGTAACCTGCCGGAAATCTGCGCCGAAGTTGACGCCAATAACTTCGATATGTTCATTTCGATTCACTCGAATGCTGCTACCGATGGTACAACGGCCAACTATCTCCTTTTCGAATATCGTGGTTACGATGATATGCACGCCACTACCGGTCTGACTGCCGAACATCAGCAGGAATCGCGTAAAATGGCTGAACTCGCTTGGCCCTACGCCTACGACAACCCCTTCACGCCCTGGACCAGTTACTCCAACTCGAACAAAAACATTCGCGGTGACATCAACTTCAACGGTGCTTCAGGTGCAGGTACAGGCGGGACAGGAGCTTATGGTTGGCTTGGCGTATTGAAACACCACGTTCCCGGTTACCTTGTCGAAGGTTACTTCCACACCTATCAGCCCGCACGTCACCGTGCCATGAACTGGGACGTTAGCCGTATTGAAGGTATCGCATACGCTCACGGTCTGGCCGACTACTTCGGCCTACAGAAGGAAAAATTCGGAACAATCTACGGTGTCGTTCGCGACCTCCGCGAAAAATTCGTTCACCAGTACTACAAACCCAATCCCACTTCGGACGACGTGTGGTTGCCCATCAACGGTTGTAAGGTAGTTCTGAAAAAGGGTGCCGACATCATCGCTGAATACACCACCGACAATTATTACAACGGTGCTTTCGTATTCGACCGTCTCGAGCCCGGTACTTATACCCTTGAGTTCTCGCACCCTGACTACAAGGCTATCGACCCCGTCGAAGTAGTCGTTAATGCAGCTTCCGTGTCATATCCCTCTGTGAAACTGGAGAGCGTGAACTACGTACCTCCCACAAAGGTTTATGTCGATTATCCCGACCCCGCTGCCGAACTCAGCGGTGTTAACCCCGCCGGCGAATACGTCGTTTCGGATGTTTACACCGACGAACCCATCGCCGAACTCGAAGGCAAGATCGTACGCCGTGCTATCGTTCAGGAAGGCAAGATGTACATCCTCGCTATCGACAAGCTGCCCACATACGCGCAGGTAGTTCCCGACGACGAAAAGCCCGTTCCCACCATCCTCGTTTACGACCTGGACAAGAAGGAAGTACTTGCTAACGTGTCGACTGAAGGTGCTTACGGTTCGATCCAAAACATCTCGGATATTCAGGTTACTGCCGATGGCTACCTGCTGGCCAGCAACCAGACCAAGACCCAGTATAGCGCTGACTACCTCGAGAACCTCCCCGACGGTAAGAAAGAGCCCCGTGGTACTTTCTACATTTATAAGTGGCAGAATGACGAAAAGGGTCTGCCCACCGGCAACCCCGAACAGTGGCTCAGCACTCAGCAGTCCGGTCGCTGGTTCCGTGCATACGCCGGTCCGACATTCGCTTACCAAGGCACCATCGAGGACGGTAAGGTTATCATCCCCATGCCCACCATCTCCGCTCCTACCTACAACCATCGTTGGACAGCTCTCACTGTAGCTAACGGCATGCAGGCCGGCGCGGCTGACATCCTCAACCCCGCTTCCACCCCCGGCGAGCAGGTTTATGGTGAAGGCTATCGTTACATCACCAACCCCGTTAACCTCGAAAACTTCCTTGCCGTAACTCCCAACGACGGCGTTCACGAGCGTAAGTTCGTCATGGACGACAAGCAGGAAGACCTCTCTGCAGGTAACGCCGAACTTACCGGTCTGCCCGGCACCGTAGGCATGTTCAAGTATGCCGGTGCAAGCTACCTCGTTGCTCCCGAAAGCCAGGACGGCAAGAACGCCGGTCTGCGTCTGGTGAACATCACCGACAACGTGGCTAACGCCGTTGCTACCCCCATCAGCGGTAGCGCTATCGCCGCTGCTGAAGCTCAGAACGTAGCAACCGCCGGCGAAGTTGGTTATGTTTACGACGACCTCAACCACTACTACACCTCGGCTTGGATCAACCTCTACCTGCTGCGCGACGGCAAGATCTCGAAGGTTACCACCCAGAGTGTTAAGCAGCCCGTTGCCAAGGCCGCATTCGCATACGGCCTTAAGGCTGACGCTGTCGGCAACGCATACGAAATCTCGTACGCTCTGTCGGACAACGCTGCCGACGCTACCCTCGTCCTCACTGCCGGTGACGACGTTGTTACCCTGCCTCTCGAGTCGACCAAGGGTGAACACACCTACACTCTCGACAAGTCGCAACTCAAAGAAGGCGCAGACTACGCATGGGAAGTTAAGGTAACTCCTATCGCCAACGGTAGCGCCGCCGAAGTCTTCGCAATGGCTCCCCCGCAAACTGTTCGCGGCTCGGTAATCACCTTCACCGACCCGGAATACGATACCTTCGGTTACACCGTAATCGGTCACAACGTCGAAGATGGTTTCGATATCTACGATCCCAGTGGCGTTCTTGTGAACACAAACGTTCATAAGGGCCACGCACTCCTCCACAAGCCCGGTGCTAAATTCAATCAGTCTGATCCCCTCCGTGGTGCCGAACATAAAGGCCACGCCCTCGTTGCTGCATGGGGTGACAGTGCTCATGGCGTAACCGCCTTCAATCCTCTTGATCCCAACGAAGACCTCTACTCGGTATTCGAAGGCGACATGGCCGGCAGCGGTCTGATTTCGTACAATGGTGTAGGTATCGGTAGCGGTACTCCTTGTGTCGCTATTCAGGGTAAAGGCGAAAAGGCACGTATGTTCACATTCGACGAAGACCTTCTCAAGAACCACGTTGCCGTATATAACATCGGTGACAACCGCACCATCACTACTCCCCCCGTTGGTGACTGGGGCTTGCAGGCAATGAACAACACCAACGTTGAAATTGCTCCCGTTACGAACGGTGTATTCCTGTCTCAGGTTCGCGCCGACTTTATGGACAGCGGTTCGCCCGCTATCCGCTTCCTCGACAACAACGGTAACCGTCTGTGGGATGCATACGAAGCAGAATGGCCTGCTGACATGATTCCCAACTGCGGTTCGGGTATCGCCGTCAACGCTACTCAGGACCTCTTTGCTGTTGCGGGTTATAGCGGCATCCGCGTCTTCAAACTCTCGTTTGACGACAATAACAAACCCGTCTTCAAAGACTACGCCAATATGACTGTTCCCAAAACCGATTGGAACACCCTGCGCTTCGACGCCGCCAACAACATCCACTACTACGGTCGTGGTGACGGTTACCATGTCTTCGCTCTCGCCCAGAACGGCACCAAGATCGCTACTCCCGGTAAGGGCAAGCTGTCTAACCAGTCGGGTGTTGAAGACATCGCTGTTGACGCTGCTGATGCAGCCGAAGAAGGTCCCGCTACTTACTACAACCTCAACGGTATCCAGGTATCGGGTGACAACCTGACCCCCGGCGTATACGTCAAGGTAGTTGGCAGCAAGGCCACCAAGATCATCGTTAAGTAAGCCCCTTACATAACCCCTTAAGCGTCCTTGCAGGACGCTGACCCTCAGTAACCGGGTACGTCGAGCCGTCAGGCGAGACGTGCCCGGTAATTGTATGCCCATACCCGGCGTCCGCAGGACGCCGACCTCTCGCACTCCATTCCTCCGACTATCACAAAAGGTCCTCCTGTCCTCCTGTCTTGGACCATCCTGTCTTGCCCCCTCCCCCAAATGTTCCATTCTAAATTTTCAATTTTCAATTTTCAATTTCCCCTTTCAAAATTTTCCATTTTCAATTATATTGTTATATCTTTGTGAATCAATAATTCTATAAACGAGGAATCATTATGAGCAGGACGTATGTTGTGCGAATGTTGGTGAGCGCCGTTGTTGCGCTTGTGGTTGGCAATCAGGCTGTTGGTCAGACTATCAGTGTGACGGCCACGCCGCCGCGCGACTCGCTGAGTATCTATGTGCCCGACTTCGCCTTTCCGGCCGACGTGAAAGCCGCCGCCGAGGCTTTCCTGAGTAAGAAAGACCCCAAGGCCACTCCCGGCGCTACCGTCCTGGCAGTTATGGAGATAGTCGAGTCCGACTACGGCATCGACCGCCTGTCGGCCACACAGTCGTTGCGTTATGTGCTCGACAAGGCTGACGCGCAGACCAACGCCGCCACGCGCGCCATGCTGTACGCCTACGCGGCAAACGTATGCCGCTACAAACTGCAGACCCGCGGCTACTACGACCGCCCCGACATGCGCTACATCGACCAATGGTCGTACACCGGGGCGCGCGCGGCCGCCGACTCACTGCTCACCATCACCCTGCGCACAGTACCAGCCGATACGCCCATCAAGGACTACAATGTAGCCCTCTCGGAGTACGACGCGGCGCTGAGTCCCGTCGTAACGGTGCGCGACTTCATCGCCGACTGCTACCTGAGCGACGTCTCCAACCCCGACACCACCCTGACCGCCCCCGTCCTCGCCCTCACCACCCCCTACGGCGTCTACCACGCCGCCACCCGCCTCACCCCCGAGAAGGCCGTCGCCTTTATTCGGCAACTTGGCAAAAGCGACCTGCTGAAATATGCCGTAGTAGCACTGATTAATATGGGAGATAGAGGCGCCGACAGTGAACGTGTAGCTTTGTACAAGGAATTGGAGAGTTATAACTTCCCAAACCGACTAAAAAAGACCATTTCAGCCAATTTAACCTATCTGTTGTCTCCGAATTGGCAAATCGATTGGCCGGCGATGGTACCTGCAAACGGCCCTTTCAAGGTCGATATCAGATCGTCTAACACAGAGCATGTAACGCTAAATATGTACCAGGTTGGAGAATACATAAATGAGACTAAGGAAGAAACTTTTGATAGCGTAGCCCTGGTTAACGCCAAATGCGTTCCCGTGCGTCTTACCCCCATGTCCGGGCAACAGAATACCACAGTTACAGCCACTTGCACCCTCCCTGCCGGGACGTGGTACGGACTGCCCGAAGGAGAATCTTTCGGAAATGGGCGTATATTCCGCTCTACGCCTTGGAAGATTATGCAGCTATGCCTCGGAGACGACTATAAGCACTATTTGCAGGTGCTCGATGTGAACACAGGCAAACCATGTTTCGGTCTCAATGTAGAATATACTGATTCGAAAAATAGTAAAATCAAGAGAACAACAGATGCGAATGGTTTCGCGTATCTCCAGGGAATTACCGAAAAAAACAACAAGGTAACCGTAAGCTATCCCGGCGGGAAGATGCCCTACACCACGGAAGTATTCGTATGGGGTAAGTATAAGAAAGACAACTACCAGTCGTCCATTACTAAAGAGTCCGGTGGCACGTCTTTGCCGGTGTATCGCCCTGGCGACACCGTACGTTGGACAGCTTTTCTAACGGATGACGACAAATTAAGAGTCCATAAGGAAACTTCCGGCGAAATACAGTTCCCCGGAAAGCAAGACAGGAAATATAAGAATCAAAGAATTACGCGTTTGGTGACCGATGAGTATGGGCGTGTTCAGGGAGAGTTTGTACTTCCGGAAGATTGTGATCTCGGATCCGGGCGTATTTTAATATCAGGATGCACTCCGATTTGGTATAAGGTCTCCGATTTCAAACTGCCTGAACTGTCACTTACAGATGTTAGCTATATTCTTAAGGGTGACTCGGTGACTCTCGTTGGCAAAGCTCTCGACCGTACAGGCAGTCCGCGCCCTGATACGACTGTACGCATATCGGTGAAAGTCAGGAGAGACTCCACATTGATATTCAATACAGTAACAGGGGCCGACGGCACGTACCATCTCACATTACCGCGCTTTAGAGAAAGCGGTACATGGTCCACAAGGTATTCTGTCGAGGTAATGACGGCCGACGGCTATCATGCCGAGGAAGATAGCTATTTTGAAAATAAGCAAAATTTCCAACTTAAGTTGGAAAGAAAGATGGAATACAATGTAGCTGACGGCATGACGTTTACTATCAAGGTAAAACCTTACGGTAGTACCCCTGATCCGGGGCCACAACTTTGCAAGTGGGAGTTGTATGATAACGCGATTGGCAAGGCAGTGGTAAGCGGCGAAGCAGTTAGCGGGACGGTGGTCATACCCCCCGAGTCGTTAGTCGACATCAAGGCCGGCAGATATGACATACATTGTATAACAGCCGATTCGACAAGTAATAATGCAAACGAATATGTCATTCTATATAACTCAAAAAAGCCCGAATTACCTAAGGAAACGGTAATTTGGTTGCCTGATCAGAAATATGTATTGGCAGCCGACGGTACTCTGTCCTTCACTGTCGGAACTGATAAGGACGACGTGACAATGTGGTGGATTCCATACGAGAGCTCAACGCCCGTCAAATCAGCAGAAGTCAAATCGATGCTGCTGAAACGCGGATACCATACCGTAAAGCTCCGTCCCGGTGAGGGGGTTACCAAGTTGCGCCTTTGGGCAGTTCGCGACGGCAAACTTACGAATTACAACGTCAATGTCGAGGGTCAGAAGGAAGTACCGGAGCTGAAACTTAGCCTTGAAAGGTTTACGGATACTGCTGTTCCCGGCACTCCCACTCGCTGGACCCTTGTTACACGCTTCGACGACAAACCTGTAGCTGCGGCTGTGGGTGTCAATGTGTTCGATAAGCGTGTGCTCGATTTGGCACAACTTTGTACCCCGTATATCGAGCGTACACCACGGGTATATGATTATGCACGATTCGGGTCGTTATTTTCGGCCAGAAACCCATATATTTGGCATTCGCGAAAGTTGGGCGAGGATGGCCGAATATATAAATTGATACCCGGTTGGCGCTTTACGAGGCCTAGGTTAGTGCCCGGAATACAAGTTAGGGGCGCCGGAGATTACGATCTATCCAAAGCCACAGATATTGCCGAAGTGGCGCAATATAGCGCGCGTTCGAGTAGCAATGATGATGCCGTTCTTACTGCCACCTCCGGTCCGGTAGCCATGGCAATGGTCAGGCAGCCTGACATTGGCGGGGTGGATCCCAGCGGGGTGGATGTGCGTGGCATGGACGCGATGTCGGCGCTGTGGGCGCCGATGCTGACCACGGATGCCGTGTCGGGCAGCGTGGATGTCGACTTCCTGCTGCCGGCCAATCCGGCGACGTGGGCCGTCCGCGCCTGGGCGTGGACCAAGGACCTGGACTATGTGAATGTCAGCAAGTCGTTCGTGGCCCGCAGCCCCATTTATGTCAACCCGAGCACGCCGCGGTTTGTGCGCGTGGGCGACCGGGTGAACATCGTGACGGCCATCGTCAATACCACCGACTCGGCGCAGACGGTGACGTGCGATGTGGCTGTCGGCACGGGTGTGCCCGTGGTGTCGCGCACCGAGTTGGCCCCCCTCGGCACGGGCTATGTGACCACCACCATTGACGTTGACGGAACGATAGCCCTCGGCGACACGCTGACGCTGACGGTGCGCGCATCCAACGGCACCTACGGCGACGGCAAGCGCGTGGCCATACCCATATTGCCCTCGTCGGCGCTCGTCACCGAGTCGCAGACCTTCTACATGAACCCCGGCGAGGCCACCCGGAGCATCGCTGTGCCCGCATCGACTGACACGACGGCCTCCGTGACCCTCGACTTCACGGCCAATCCGCTGTGGATGGCCGTCAAGGCTATGCCGGAGATACTCGACAACGCCATCGACGACAATCTGTGGCCTATTGCCACGGCCCACGCCCAGGCGTATTATGTGGCGCAAGTGGCCCGTCAGTTAGCCGACCGCTACCCGGCATCGCGCGACGTTGTGGAGCCCGCGAAGGCCGCAAAAGCGGCCAAGGCTGCCGTGACAAAGCTGAAAGCCATGCAGGGTGCCGACGGCGGATTCCGCTTCGGCTCGTGGGCGCGTGAGTCGTCGATGTACACCACTCTCGGCGTACTGAGCTGGTTTACAGACATTACCGACACGATGGACGGCGATGCCCGCTCACTTATGGACCGCTCACTGGCTTACGTCGACGCCAATGTTGTGCCTAAGGGGGGCAAGGTTGAGCCGGACCTGACGTATGCGCTGGTTCGCTCGCAGTTCGGCCGACCCGGCACTTTGGCCGGTCAGCAGGTGATGGACGCCACCATAAACTACCTTGTCAAGAACTGGCGCAACCTATCGCTGAACGACAAACCGCTGGCAGCCATGACATTGGCGGCTAACGGACACAAGGCGGTGGCCGCGCGCATCATCGAGTCGGTCACGCAGCACTCGGTCGTGACGCCCGACCGCGGCCTGGTGCTACCCAACCTGTGGGGACCGGTGTCCTACTCCAACTACTTGTCGGCGATGTATGCCGTAAACAGCGCCAATCCGACTATCGATGCTGTGCGTCAGGCGCTTGTGTGTATGCGGCGCGGTAACGACTGGGGCAACGTGGCTCAAACGGCATACGTGGTGCGCTCAATGGTGACTACAGGTACCGACTGGGCTGTGCCCGCGCGTCCCGTCGAGGTGCGCGTCGACGGCCATAGCGTCGACATGCCCGCCACGGCTGCCTTGAGCGGCGCATTCAGTATGCCCGTGGCTGCCGGCGATACGTTGACGCTGACTCGCCCCGACGCGCTGACACCGGCGTATGGAGCCGTAGTGACTCGCCGCATTGCTCCCCTTAGCGACGTGGCCGCGGCCGAGACACCCGAGCTGTGCATCTCCAAGGCTATCTACACCACCGACGACACCGGTCGTCGTGTCGACATCGCCGGAACGACGCTTGTACCGGGGCAGAAGGTTATCGTCAGCCTGACGCTCCGAGCCAATGCCGATCAAAGCGGTGTGGTCGTCACCGACCTGCGTCCCGCCGCCTTCGAACCGGTGCTCCAGATGCCGTCGTATGCACCCGCAGCCGGCTACGGCACGTGGTGCTACATCGTGCCGCGCAACACGCAGACCGAGTTGTTCATCGACCGGCTGCCCCGCGGACTGACCACCATCGAGTACGAAGCCGTTGTGGCACAGACCGGTACATTCACCACCGGCGTGGCCACCGCCACAAACACCAACGACCCCGACCTGACCGCCCACTCGGCATCAACAATACTACTCGTCGGTCCCACCCCGACCCCCACCCGCCCCACCCAAGCCCTCCCCAAAGGGGAGGGCTTCCAACCTCAGTCTCTCTCCCATGACTAATATGCACAACCACACCCTCCCCTTTGGGGAGGGCCGGGGTGGGGCCCCGGGTACGGGCCGGCTAAGATTGGACATAGACATACATACCCATGCGGGCGCGCCGCGGCATGATGCCGTGCTGTGCGTCGACCCCGTGACGACTGATGAGCTGCCTGACGGCGACGGGTTGCTCAGCGTGGGCATCCACCCGTGGCATGCCGACGGGGCTACCCCCGAGGTATGGCAGCGGCTTGAGCGCTGGCTCGACGACCCGCGAGTCGTGGCGCTCAGCGAGGCGGGTCTCGACGCATTGCGCGGCCCCGACGTCGAGTCGGTACAGCTGCCGGTATTCGAGCGACAGGCGCGCATGGCTGCCGAGCGTAACCTCCCCCTGGTGATACACAGCGTGCGCACCAACCACCACCTGCTGCGACTGCGACGCAACCCTGTCTACACCAACCAATGGATACTCCACGGCTTCCGCGGCGGCGAGACAGCCGCCCGCCAACTCCTCGACGCCGGCATCGACCTCAGCTTCGGCCACCGCTACAACCCAGCCGCCTACGCCGCCACCCCTCCACTCCGCCGCTACCACGAAACCGACTGACGGCAGAAAAAAACCTCAACAAAAATTTGCTAAAACGAGTATTATTCGTTAACTTTGCGTCGATTAACCTTCATTCATTTTCCGATATGAAGAAACTCCTCATCATTTCCGCACTGGCTATGGCTTGGCCTGCTGCGGCCCAGACAACGTCTACGGTTGTCGACGGCGTTACGTACGAAGTGTTCCCCGACGGCTCCGACTTCCCCGCTTACCAGGGCAAAGCCTGGGTCTTGGGATGTAGCGATGATGTAACCAAGGCTGTACTGCTCGACTCGGTCACCATCGGCGACAAGAAGTACGAAGTCGGCGTGATAAAGTACGAAGCGTTCTATAATAGAACCAACCTTGAATCAGTTGATATTCCTTCGACAGTCTCCTATGTTATGCCAATGGCCTTTGGGCACACCGGTCTTAAGACAGTAACAATACCGGCGTCGGTCGCCAGAATAGACTATGGTATGTTTTATGAATGCAATAAACTTGAGAAGGTGGTATTGCCCGAAAATTTCAAGGAGATACCTGAGTTGATGTGTGATGGTTGTGTGGCTCTTGCGGAGATCAATATACCCGACGGAGTTACGACTATCGGATCAAGTGCATTCTACGGTTGTAATAAACTCACAGATTTTCATTTTCCTGCAGACTTGAAGACTATCGGGGCTGGCGCATTTGCCCGTTGCACGAGCCTGACGTCGGTTATACTCCCGGAAGGCACTACTACGTTAGGTAGTCCTTGTTTCTCCGGATGCACCTCGTTGGAGGAAATTTATATCCCGGCATCGATGCACAATATTGGAACAACAACATTCTCTAATGTGCCTCTTAAGAAAGTGACAATCGGTAGTCCTGACAAGTGGGGACAGGCAAGTTTGGATTCACATCATGGCGATGCTAACCCCATCACAGTAGCAGGCAGCTTCTTCGTGCCCGGAAAGGATGAACAGCCTCAGCACCTTGTTGTTACGCAGGGAGCGGCTGCGTTCACTTTCGAGTGCGCAAATAATCTTGCGACAGCCCGCGTCATTGGCGATGTTGGCCAAAAAGCATTTGCAAGTTGTACCAACCTCGAGAAGGTATGCATCGACGCGACAGAGATCGGCGAGGATGCATTCTATAATTGCCCCAAGCTGACCGAGGTTTATATGCTTACGGCCACGCCTCCCTCAACACCCACCGAGCCTGGACCGGTGTGTACATATTCATACTTTTATGACAATCAGGTGTTTGGTAATAACACCGACTTCACCCTCTACGTGCCCGTCGGCGCGAGACAGGCATACCTTGATGACCATACCTTCGGCCAATGCGCCAACATCGTCGAGACGGATTTTGCCGGCATAGACGAACTCTTCAAGGCTGACTACGAGGACGTTGCAGCCAATATCGACATACTAACCCCTGTCGTGCCCGGTGGTTCGCTCCAGGTAGTAGTCGACGGTGGCGCACTCAGTCTGCCCGACTGCGAAGGCCAGCCCGTCAGCGTCTTCAACCCCGCAGGCCAGTGCCTGTATAGCGGCACAGGCTTGAACGGTCTCGCCCTCCCCGCCGGCATGTACATAGTGCGCGCAGCCGGCGCAGCAGCCAAGGTGGTAATACGCTGAGATTAAGAATATTTACATTTGAACAAGCGGTGCATCAACGGTCGCGGCAGCAAGTACGTGGCGATGATGCCCGCTTTGTTTTTGAGCCGCACGCGATGATTGACCAACGATGCCCACCGGTAGCGACGGATGATGCCGCGACATCGTGCCGCCACGTCCGGATGATCCCCCAACGCATCATTGGCCACTAATAACCCCAAGATATTGAATGCCGCGCTCAGGTGACGGTCGCGCGCCGCCGGCACAAGTGCCCGCAACTCCGGCACACCCTCGACCGCATCGACAATCCGCGCCGTCACATCGAGCACCTGGTGTCTCTTTGCCGAATAAGTATGCGTAATACCATTGGGATTAACGCGGTACAAATATGTAGGCCGGGAAGTGTAGCAAATATTTTTGGCACGGGTAAAAAGAGGCAACGTCAAGTCAAGGTCCTCATAAAGCGAACCGGGCCGGAAACGCAGAGGAACGGGCTGTTCGAAAATACTTCTGGCAAAGATTTTTGCCCAAGCCGACGGTAGCATCAACTTCTGATAAAGAATATCATCTAATGCCTCGACCGGCGACATGACCTTAAGACGACCGTTGGTAGGTCGCTGAGACGACGGCATAGTATATCCCTGATAAACAGCCGAAACGGCAATATCGGAGCCGGTTTTTCGGGCTGCGTCTAACAATGTTGCGACAGCGTCGCCGGTCATCACGTCGTCACTGTCGAGGAATACTATCCACTCACCCGTTGCAACATCGAGTGCCGCGTTGCGGGCTGCCGACAGTCCACCGTTAGCCTGCCTGATAACCTTTATCCGACTGTCCGTCAGAGCATAACGTTGTATTATATCAGCCGAACCGTCGGTCGACCCATCGTCAACAACAATAATCTCCAAATCCGAGTAAGATTGAGAGATGGCGCTGTCCAGCGCCTCCGCCAAATACAGCCGCGTATTATAAACCGGAATAATGATTGACACCATACAAACATAACGCCCATCCCCGCCCATTATTGCCCACCCCAACACTCCTTGCCTCTCTCAAATTAGGTCTGGGTCAGTATGTGCGCATGGGGGCGATGAATGCGTCGGGTATGTGGTCGATTGTGTAGTTGGTCTCGTCGCCTATGACGGTGATGATGTCGAACTGGATTTCATGGGGGTAATCGTGGCAGCGGATGAAGGCGTCGGCTGCGATGGCAA
>CAZNGJ010000054.1:0-16194 GCA_964572615.1 uncultured Bacteroides sp. | reverse complement strand
GTCGGGGTTGGAGACATCGAACATACCTCCTTCGCCTACCCATATCTTGACTTCCTGAGGAGCCGTGCCGGTCGAATCGGCCACAAACATGCCTTGCGAAGACAGGTAATTATAGTTGTCGAGCGCCTTGCCGTTGCGCAGCACGTAGGGTTGGCTGATGGCAACGAGGTTGACGCCGCGCTGCTTGAGGTAGGCGAGCATGTCGGGAGCATCGGGCCACTGTGATTTCTCCCATTCCAAACGCCCCATGTCCTGCTCTTTGCCGTACCAGTACAGGTCGAGCACGATGCCGTCAACGGGATATCCCAACGTCTTGAGGGTATCGATGGCGCCCTCGGTTTCGGCCTGAGTGCGGTAGCCGTATTTGGACGTTATATAGCCCATGGCCCAGAACGGAGGCAGTTCCTGACGGCCGGTCAGTTCGGACAGCGACTCGGTGAGCGACGCCAGTGAACCGTCCTTTGATACGACGAAGTAGTAGCTGACCGGTTCGTTGCCCTCGGTGATGTATTGCACCGGGTCGGTCAGGATGAGTTTGGCTGCTGCATAGTCGTCGAATACCACGGCATAGCCGTCGGTCGACAGGAAGAGCGGCATGGTGATGTTCATCTGGTTGATGCGCGCATCAGAGCCGGTATAACCGTAGTTCTGGCGGTTGTACATGGTCAGGGTGTCGCCACGCAGGTTCAGCTTGTGGCCACGCTCGCCCGTACCGTAGTACGATCCGTTGCCGGCCAGGGTGAGTTCTACACCGTTTTGTCCGGCGATGCTGCGCACGGCGTTGTCCGTCAGCAATATATTGCCTTTAGGCCCCGCTATAGTGACCTGACCCTGCGCGTTGGCGCGCACAGTCATGTCCGTCCCGAGTTTAAGGGTGCTTTCGGAGGCGGTCACCGAGACCTTACCGCCGTTATAGCCGGCGTTGTCAAGCACCGAAGCGCGCGATGTGTGTGCCTTCTGACCGGGAGCAAGGTTGGTCACCTTGACCACCGTCGGCGAAACGGGTTGAACTGTTACGGTATGGCCGTCGGTGGTGTTGACGACGAGGTTTTCGGCCTGGGTCGACATGGCGCCGAGAACGAGTGCCAGCGCCGGTAATGTGTTTCGTAGTGTGTTATGCATTTTAGATTATAGGTATTATCAATTTTATCAGGGATCGATACGGTTCAAGTAGCTCTGGACGGTGATTTTGGTATTGCCGTCCTTGAGGAACGTGTCGCCTTCGATTTTCGATTTGGCAAGTTTCTTGGGAATGCTTCCGTTCTTTGCGTGGGTAGCCAGTTTGGAGAATGTTTTCGAGCCGGAAAGCTTGGTGGCCCAGTCACCGTACAGTTTGGCCAGACGGAAGTTGTTCATATCGTCGAAAAGACCTTTCAGGGCGGGGAATTTTTCGAGTTCCTCGCGGGTCCACGCCTTGTTGTTGTCCAGGTATGCGAGAGCCTCCTGAGTGACGGCAGCATTGTTTACGGCCACGTCGGCTGCCGGTGCAGGGGCGGGCTGTTCTTCCACCTTGGCCGGAGCGGGTGCGGGTTGCTGCGGGATGACGGCAGCGTTGATATTGAGTTGTTCCATCAGAATGGCCTCCTGTACCGAATCGACCGCGCGCGAACTTTCGGTGTCGGAAGTAGAGATGGAGGGGCTGCCTTGACAATTGGACAACCAACCGATGAGGATACCGGCTATAAGGCCGATGCCGAGGAAGATGCCACGTTGCAGCCACGATGTCGACGAATGGGAGCAAGCCAGGTGGTTGGTGCGCGACTCGCCTTCCTGGATGTTGTCGTCGAGAGCTACATAGCCCTCGATAGGACTCTCGTCGATGGTTTTCTTAGTGAAGAGCTTGAAACGGACCGGAGCACCGAGGTCAGCGCTCTTGACGGGCATCTCGAAGCAGTACACCTTGGTGCGTTCCTGCAGGCGAATGAGGGCGCGTGTCGACGAAGCCAGGTCCATGCGGCCGGAGTAGGGTGCATAGCCCTCGCAATTGATGACCACAGTGGCCGAGGCCAGTTCGGCGGGGGTGAACAAGTGTGGTTCGTCGGTGACATCGACACCGTTGACGACGATGCGGCAATCCTCGAGGGGTACACTGCCGGTCTGGGCGGCAATCTGGAACGAGGCGGCCGATACGGCCTTGCGCGAACCCGATGTGTCGGGTGCGGTGGGTGTGAAGTCAGCCTCGGTAATCACCTCTTCCTGAACTACATCCTCGAAGCCGGGGTGCTTCCACACAAAAGCGACGTTGCTGTCCAGGGTGGCGCGCACGGGGCGGTCGATAGCGCGACCGAATACGTATGCCACGAAATGCTCGGGTGTCTTTTCGACGGGCGAGATGACAGCCGGGCCGGCAATAGGCAGCGACGTCAGGTCGTAACCGTCGACACTCAGACCGAGGTCGGCGTCGACAAACACTACGCCCGAATAATCAAGGTAAGGCAGCTGGAACAGACCGGCCCCGAACAGGTCGGTCAGGGTAACACCAGATTCGCCGTTGTAACTGCGCCACGCAGTGCGACCGTTGGTGGCCGAAGCAGTCATGGCGGGAGCGTTGACATCGGTGGGGTACTCTGTGCCGTACAGTTCGCGCAGCGTGGCCACGTCGTCGGTGGTGACGCGGTCGCCCGACACCTTTCGTGTCGTAACTTCGACAACATGCTGCAACGTGGGGCCGTCGATAATCAGCTCGTTGGGGATATAAATCCAAGCAGCCAGGTGGTCGGCGGGAGCTGAGGGAATAGTGCGGATGACGGTCAGGAATGTGCCTGACTGGACGGTACTAACGTGATAGAAGATGTTTTTCTCCAGAGGATCGTAATTTACCTTTTCCACCACGTCACGCAGTTCGTGGACATGGCGGGTTATCTCCTCCGAGGGGTTGATGTTGAACAGTACCTTGTAGCCGTTGAACGACTTGGTGATATATAGTTGTAACTTGTTCATTTTTAGGGTGAATTGACAGGTGAAAAGCGATAAGGCATTGCTTGGGTTGCAATGTGTGATTGTTGGCTACAAAAATACAAAAAAAAATCAAGTCTCAAAAGCTTTCTAATCCTTTTCTTGTGAATCATGCTCTAAGAGCGTGTTTCGCAAGAAAAGTTAACGGTGGGGCGGTCAATCGTTGAGGCATTTTGTTCGGGCGAAGAGGGAGTGTAGCGAGCTACATGACCGATGAGAACGGGCAAAAGGGCCAACGAGTGGCCGAGGCGATGGTAATTACTTCTCAATCACCGCCTTGCTGATGCTACAATAAATGCCTCGACAGGCAGCCCGTCTCTAACGAAGGCAAAATGGCGTTTTATGCCTTTGATGCGTTTATTTCCGTCAATTCCTTTTTCTGAAGACGATAAGCCCGAACGACTACTTTGGCTGTCAAGAATCATTGCTGAAGGAGATGGATTCTTTTTGCAACGTTTACGACGTTGATAAAGCAGGTTGCCAGCCACCGCTTTTGTGTGCCTTTTAGAATTGTGTTCTGCATGCAAGAGTAACGCTCTGAACGACAGAGAATTACTTTTAGATTGTATCTCGCAGGTGCTTTTTGCCGTTTGGCTCAGTCACGTAGCTCGCTATGCTCCCTCGCCCGCATGGCAAAAATCCCTCAGCGATATGCAACCCCGCCGTTAACTTTTCTTGTGAATCATGCTCTTAAAAAATGGCACGGCATTTGCTGCCGTTTCGCGAAAAATAGCTAATTTTGTGGATATGAAACAGAAATCGGGACTCGGACAAACACAGCAGCAGGCTATGGGGCAGCATCTTTCGCCGCAACAGGTGCGTTTTGTGCATCTGCTCGAGATGTCAGGCCCCGAGATCGAAGAGGCTGTGCGCGCCGAACTTGATGAGAATCCCGCACTCGAAGCCACCGACTCCACGTTTGGCGGAGAGGACGGCGAGGATGGTTTCAGCGAATCGGCCGAACAGATTCAGGCTGCCGACTACAACAGCGAGGACGAAACACCGACATATCTGCTCCAGGCTGCCAATCGAGGTCGAGATGATATGTCGGATTTCAATTTCGACCGCAATCAGCACTGGATGAGCCTTGACGAGTGGTTGAACGACCAACTCAATATGGTTGAAGCTCCCGCGCGTGATGTGGCGTTTGCACGCTATATCGTGGGTAATCTCGATGTTAATGGCAGATTGACTCGAAGCCTTAAGGAAATAGCCGATGACATCACAATTGCCACCGGTCGCGATGTGTCGCGCGCCGATCTCTTGGCGGCAATGGAGATAATTCGCAATGAACTCGATCCGGCCGGAGTGGGTGCTGTCGACCTGCGCGACTGTCTGCTGATTCAGTTGCGACGCAGGCAACCTAAAACATTGGCGATACGTGCAGCAGTGGAAATTATCGACAATAACTTCGACCTTTTCTCGAAGAAACATTTTGATCGCTTGCAGGCGGCTTTAGGTGTCTCCAAGGAAACATTGGATGATGCTCTTGCCGTAATCCGAACGCTTGATCCAAAACCGGGGAGCAGTCTGAATGATGCGTCGGAGAATCGCGCGGCTCATATCACTCCGGATTTTCTCGTAACCTCTGTTGAGGGTGACGAAACTCGTTTTTCGGTCGCTCTAAACCAGCATTTGCCAGAGTTGGCGGTAGAAAAATCGTTTTTGGTGAACCATGACGATGCCTCGGCGCAGATGTTTGTTCGTCGCAAAAGGGATGAGGCTAATACGTTCAAGGACTTGATACGTCGGCGCAGTGACACCTTGCTTTCTGTCATGCAGGCTATTGTGGACATTCAACACCGTTTTTTTGAAACCGAAAACATGGCCGAGATTCGGCCGATGATACTCAAAGATGTGGCGGCTCGGACCGGTTTGGATCAGTCGGTTGTGTCGCGAGCTACTTCTAACAAATATGTCGCCACGCCGTCGGGAGTTTATCCGCTTAAGATGTTTTTCAGCGATAATCCGACTGAAGATTCGTCGGCTTCGACTGCTGAGATTGTTGCCGGGTTGGTCGAGTTGATCGAGGGTGAGGATAAACGGCATCCGCTAAGCGATCAGGCCTTGACCGAGGCGCTCAACGCGAAGGGGTATCATCTGGCCAGACGAACGGTGGCCAAGTATCGAGAAAAAGCGAATATACCCGTGGCGCGACTGCGGAAAGAATATTAAAGTATTACTTGAATAATATAATGACAAAATACGATCATACAGATTTTATGCCGAAAGATGATTCATTCAATGATGCTAAGGAAGAGTCGTCTGTTGTACCGGAGGAGGTTTCGGAGGAACAGCAAATTGTCGAGGATGATTCTGAGGTTGTCGAGGAGGTTGCTACGGACATCTCGGATCCTGAGTGCGGTGTAGTTGAGGGTAAGGTATCGACATATACCTGGGCTCGTTATATTTCGACGTTCTTTTTGCCTATCCTTATACCGACGTATTGCATGGCGATTGCCATGTGGATAACTCCGTTGGCGGTTATCAGCGAAAACACCCGGCTTGGAGCGACTATAATGGTGCTCGTTATCACGGCATTGGCGCCAATGACATATCTTATTGCCATGGTACGTCTCGGGCGGTTGCGCGCTCCGGGTTCTCAACCGCGTATTCATCGTGTGGTTCCTGCGTTTGTTAATTTTGTTTGCCTTCTTGCTGCGGCTTTTTATCTGTACAAGTCGATGGCTCCGGAATGGCTGTTCATGATGCCGGCTGCGGGTGCTGTCGCCGTACTCGCTTTCTTCGTGGTCGGTTTTTGGGTTAATCTGTCAAGTCACACCACGGCAATGGGCGCACTGACGGCATTTGTGTTTTACCTCGGTCGCAACAACTTGACCGACCTGCCGATCACGCCCTGGGTGTTGGTTATTATCCTCCTGTCGGGTTTGGTTGGGAGTGCCCGGGTTGCCCTCGGTCGTCACAATCCGCTCCAAGTCGGCCTCGGTTACACCCTCGGCTTCGCCGCGGCCTATCTTACCCTTAGCCTCCATGTCTTCAACGCCCAAGCCCTCCCGTCTTAAATCACCACTTTAATATTATTGCTTGTTATGGCTACGATACAGATGCCCGAAAGCCAGAATGTAGAATGTAAGGAAAGCTGGCGTGATGAATATCTTAAGTGGATTTGCGGGTTTGCAAATGCAACCGGCGGCACAATTTATATAGGTGTTCGTGACGGTTCTCATGAGGTAGTCGGAGTGCAGGATAGCAAGCGCTTATTGGAAGACATACCAAATAAGATCGTTACCCATCTTGGTATTATTGCTGATGTAAATTTGGTACAAACAGAAGGGGTTGAATACTTGGAAATAGGTGTTAAACCAAGTAATGTTCCAATTTCCTACAAGGGAATATATCATTATCGTTCCGGTAGTACAAAGCAGGAATTGAAAGGAACAGCGCTCCAGGACTTTCTGTTGCGGAAATTGGGCCGCACATGGGATGATGTGACATTGGAGGAGGCAACAGTTGAAGATATTGATCGCGATGCCATAGAATATTTCCTTAAGAAGGGATTGGTGTCTCAGCGTATACCTGAAGATTTGTCAAGTGCCACAACAGAAGAAATCTTAACATCACTCCAATTGATGGATACGGATGGTAAATTAAAAAATGCAGCAATACTATTATTTGGTAAAGACCCGTCGAAGTATTTTCATAGTGTGGAGTTCAAGATAGGTCGTTTTGGGTTGGATGAATCGGATCTTATCGTACAAGATGTCGTGACCGGTAATATTATTCAAATGGCCGACAAAGTCGTAGATATATTGAAAGCCAAGTATTTGGTTTCTCCGGTTCGTTTTGACGGCATGCAGCGCTATGAGAATCTGGAAATTCCCATGGAGGCGCTACGTGAGATTCTCTACAATGCTATAGCGCATAAAAATTACATGGGACCTGCCATACAAATGCATGTCTATAACGACAGGATAGAGATTTGGAACGACGGTCGGTTACCGGATGGTTATACCGAAGAGACTTTATATAGCAGCCATCCCTCTTTACCACGAAACCCCAAAATTGCCCATGTGATGTTTAAGGCCGGTTTCATCGATACGTGGGGGCGAGGCTACAGTAAGATCAAATCGGGCTTTGCAAGCAATGGACTATCGGTTCCGAGTGTTGCTAATCATTTTAGTGGCGTGCAGGTTGTGATAAAACGAACTGTTTTCCAACAGATGATGGCGCCTGGCCGCAAAAATATCGGTAATGTTGTCGATAAAAATGTCGTAAATGCGGTTGAACAAAATGTCGTAAATGTTTTACGCCAAATGGTTGATGTACAGTTTGATATTAAAGATTATGCTGAGGTAAATGTCGTAAATCATGATAAGAATGTCGTAATTATCAACGAAAAAAATGTCGGTAAAAGTGTCGGGAATCGGGCACTGCAAAGATATATATTGATTTTGAATAACATTAGTCAAAATCCGATAATTACTGCTGTCCGGTTGGCTGACCTTTTGGCTGTGACTTTGAGGACTGTACAACGTGATTTGGCAAAGCTGCAGACTATGGGGCTCTTGTTGAGAGAGGGAGATAATAGAAACGGACGTTGGTTGATAAAGCATAAGTTTAATTTATAATATTTGAAGATATGAAACCTGTTGTGAGTATTATTATGGGAAGTACGAGCGACTTGCCTGTTGTGGGTAAGGCTGCGGCTTTCCTTGACTTGATGGAAATTCCGTTTGAAATGCAGGCGTTGAGCGCCCACCGCACTCCCCGAGAGGTGGAAGCTTTTGCCTCAGGTGCGCGCGACCGTGGCATCCGTGTTATCATCGCTGCTGCCGGCATGGCGGCAGCATTACCGGGAGTTATCGCTGCTCTGACCACGATTCCTGTCATTGGTCTTCCCATCAGTTCGACCCTCGAAGGCCGAGACGCCCTCCTTTCCATTGTGCAGATGCCCCCGGGAATACCTGTGGCGACAGTTGGCATTGATGCTGCTCAGAATGCAGCCGTGTTGGCTACCCGAATTCTCGCCCTCGGTGATGCAGACCTGGCGACGCGTTACGAGTTGTGGTGTCAGACCCTTTCGCAAAAGATAGTCAAGGCAAATCTTGACCTGGCTGATATTACAACCTACAAATATAAAGTAAATTAACCTCAGAAAGTAAACCAACACTTCAACGTGAATAAAACGCAGTTTCGACGTCCTACCCATGTTGTACAGGCCGGACAAACCGTTATCGGCGGTGACAATCCGGTGGTTGTGCAGACCATGACCAATACCTCGACACTCGACACCGAGGCCACCGCTGCGCAGATAGCCCGATGCGCGGCTGCCGGAGCGCGGCTGGTGCGTATGACGGCTCAGGGTGTGGCTCACGCCGCCAATCTTGCCAATATCCGTCAGGCACTCGATAAAGCCGGTGTCACTGTCGACCTCGTAGCCGATATACATTTCAATCCCGCAGCTGCTTTCGAAGCCGCCAAGCATGTGGAGAAGGTGCGCATCAATCCCGGCAACTTTGTCGATCCGGGTCGGGTGTTCAAGCAGTTAGATTATACCGACGACGAATACCGCGCCGAACTCGATCGACTCCGTGATGCATTTGTGCCCTTCCTCGATTTGTGCCGTCAGCATCACACGGCTATAAGAATCGGTGTGAATCACGGCTCCTTGTCCGACCGAATCATGAGTCGCTACGGCGATACGCCGGCAGGCATGGTGGAGTCGGCTATGGAATTTCTGCGTATAGCCGTGGCTGAGGATTTCAAGGATATAGTGATTTCCATCAAGGCCAGCAACGTCCGGGTGATGGTCGACACTGTCCGTCTGCTCGCCGCGACAATGCAATCCGAAGGCATGACCTATCCCATACACCTCGGTGTCACCGAAGCCGGTGACGGCGAGGATGGTCGAGTCAAGAGTGCTGTCGGTATCGGCACTTGCCTGGCCGACGGTATCGGAGACACTATCCGTGTGTCGCTCAGCGAGGCACCCGAAGCGGAGATACCTGTGGCCGAAGCTATCATTGCGCACATCGACCGCCTGCGTGCGGGTACCGAGTACGTCAGAGTGGAGCAGCACGGGCAATCCTCCGCAAACGGTCCGTTGCCATACGTTGTTGGTGCTGAGGAAGATGAGCGCACCGGTACCATTCTTGTTGCCGAATATCCTGCCGATATGACACCCGACGAAGTTACGGTTGCTGCCTCGGTTGACTTGGGTCGTATCCTGTTGTCGGATATGGCGGTTGACGGCATCGAAATCATCGCACCATCGATGACCCCGGATGCCATCTATTCGCTTGCTCTTACCATCCTTCAGGCCACCCGCCGACGCATCTCGCGCACCGAGTTTATCGCCTGCCCGGGGTGTGGTCGCACGTTGTTCGACCTGCCCGGCACGTTAGCCGCAGTCCGTTCGGCCACCGGTCATCTCAAGGGCCTCAAAATCGGTGTTATGGGTTGTATCGTTAACGGTCCCGGCGAAATGGCCGATGCCGATTACGGTTATGTGGGCGGTGCAAAGGACCGCATCTCGCTTTACCGTGGCAAGGAGTGCGTGAGGCGCAACCTGCCGACGTCCGAGGCTATACCGGCCCTCGTCGACATTATCAAGGCAGACGGCCGTTGGACAGAACCTCAAACCGAGTCAAACCAATGAATCGAACTGTCACTCAGCATACTCTTGCCAATGGATTGCAGGTAGTTCACTTGCTCGTGCCGCGTGCCGCCGTGGCTCACTTCGGTGTTGCGGTACGTGCCGGGTCGAGTAACGAGCAGTCACCCCTCGAGGCGGGATTGGCTCATTTTGTCGAGCATACCATCTTCAAGGGCACGCATCGTCGTAGCTCGTGGCACATCATAAACCGCATGGAGAACGTGGGCGGTGAACTCAACGCGTTCACTACCAAGGAGGATACCGTGGTCTACACCACCTTTCCCAAGGGCGCTCTGTCGCGGGCGGTAGACCTTGTGGTCGACCTGATCCTCAATTCGCGTTTTCCCGAAAGCGAGATTAACAAAGAGCGCGAGGTAATCCTTGATGAGATAAACAGTTACCTCGACTCGCCCGCCGACGCTGTTTACGATGACTTCGAAGATTTGCTCTATGCCGGAAGTCCGTTGGGCCACAACATATTAGGCACAACGGAGAGTGTCAAGTCTATCGACAGTGCGATGTGTCGCGGTTGGTTGGCCCGCTATTACCATGCCTCGAACATGGTGGCTTTTTATGCCGGCCCCATGGGCTTTGATACGTTTATAAAACGTATGTCATCGTTGCTCGAAACTATCCCGTCCGGAGCGGACGAATCGGCCCAACGACCCGTTTCGACCGGGGTGGCCGCCTTCGACTTGTCCCGTAACATCGATTCGCACCAGGCTCACACAGTATTGGGGTGCGCCTTGCCACGTTTCGACTCGCAGAACCGCATGACATTGGCCTTGCTGACCAATATCCTCGGAGGGCCCGGCATGAACTCGTTGCTTAACGTCGCTCTGCGCGAGCGTCGTGGATTGGTTTACAATGTCGAGTCGACGCTATCCAACTGGCACACGACAACTATGTTTACCACTTATTTCGGTACCGATTCGGAGGACAACGACCGTTGTATTGCTTTGGTACGCGACGAGATAGCACGTATTGCCGATGGAGCCATCGATGCCCGCAGGTTGGCTGCTGCCCGCAAGCAATATCGCGGCCAACTGACTCTCGGTCAGGAGAATGTCGAAAACCGTATCATCGGTGTGGCGCGTGCCGTACTTTTGCACGGTCATGCTTTGAGCAGCTCCGAGGTCGAATCTTTGTTGGCCAATATCTCTCCGGCCGCCCTCCGCGACATGGCCCGGTCACTGTTGCCCCTTTCTCGGCTTACACTAATGTAATTATTTAACAATCAGTAAAATGCAGGCTTCAATCATTACCATATTATTGCTCGTTATCTCCAATGTCTTCATGACTTTCGCCTGGTACGGCCATCTGCGACTCCAGACCGCCGGTATTACCAAGAGTTGGCCGCTCTATCTCGTCATCCTTGCCTCGTGGGGCGTGGCATTGCTCGAATACAGCTTCATGATACCGGCCAACCGCGTAGGATACAATGCCAATGGCGGACCGTTTACACTCTTCCAACTTAAAGTTATTCAGGAGGTTATAACACTAACTGTGTTTACCATCATAGCCGTTTTCTTCTTTTCGGGCGAAAAACTGCAGTGGAACCATATTGCCGCCTTCCTGTGTCTTGTTGCAGCTGTTTGTTTCGTCTTTCTGCCTCAAAATAACGGTTGACATTCTGCGGTGTTGATTTTTTTTGTACCTTTGTGAATTATTACCGCCAACTTCACATAATTATATAGCCAACTTCACATAATTATATAGTGGAAAAGGATAACAATCAACCCTCATCGCGTCTGTTGGTGACGGCACTAACGCTGATAGTGCTGTCGTTGTTGGTTTTCGGTGGTCTCGCCGCCTTCGGTCAACAGTCAGGTACGAATATGTTTCGTCCCGACGGCGGATCGCATGCCCACAAGCATTTTCAGTTTGCGCCGTCATACGCCTGGAGTCTTATCGAGCCGCTCGGTCTGCGCGAACCGGCAACTATCGACACCACGATGGTCAACTACTACCGTGGCAGCATACCGTCGCTGGTTTCAGACGCGTGGACCACTACCGGTAACCTCGGTGGCGAGGGTATCAACGAGATATGGAGCGAACGTCCCGTGGTGAGCGATTTCTTCTTCCGCGACGCATTGTTGCCGTGGATTCTGACTGCCGACAAGATGAAGTTCTACAACACGCGCATTCCCATGACGCTGCTGTCGTTCAACACCGGTGGTGGTCGCGAGACCACCCAGGATAGGCTGAAAGCCATCTTTTCGGGCAACATAAACCGTCGCGCTCAGGTTGGCGCCAACCTCGACTACCTATATTCCAAGGGTTCTTACGCCAATCAGGCCACCAAGGACCTGACATGGGGTGTCAACGGCTCGTATCTCGGCGACCGTTACGAGTTTCAGGGTTTCTACAACCATTACAACCTGCTCAACAAGGAGAACGGCGGCATTACTGACGACCTGTACATCACCGATCCGGCCAAGCTGCAGGGCGGTGTGTCGTCAATAGACTCAAAGTCGATCCCTGTCAATCTCAACGACGCGCACAACCGATATGTCGGCGGTCAGCTGTATCTGAACAACCGTTACAAGGTCGGTTACCGCGAGTATCACCGAGACCCGGAGACAGATACCATAGTCAGTAGCACATACATTCCGGTAATGTCTTTTATATGGACACTCGACTACACGCACGGCAAGCATCTGTTTATCGACGGTGGCTCGTCGGCATCGGGTCGGTTCTTTGACTATACCTACCTGTCGCCGTCAGGAACCCGTGACGAAACCCGCTATTTTTCGTTGAAGAATACATTTGGAGTCAGTATGCTCGAAGGTTTTCAGAAATGGGCCAAGTTTGGTCTGGCGGCCTACGTTACTCACGAGTTGCAGCGCTACACCCAGACTCCTGATACTCTCGGTCGCATCGAGGGCCTCGACCCGTTCCCGGCCGGTATTTCCGTCATCGACCATGTCAAAACCATCAATATGCTGAAGGTTGGCGGCCAGTTGACCAAGCAACGCGGTTCGCTGCTGACATACCGCGCAGGTGTCGAGTTCGGTTTGATAGGTACGGCTGCCGGAGATGTCAACGCCAACGGTCAGCTGACCACGAAGATACCTCTGCCTTTCGATTCGATAGCAGTAAGTGCTTACGGCGAGTTCGACAACCGCCATGCGCCTTATCTGTTGACCAACTATCTGTCCAATCACTTTATATGGCAGCAGGATTTGCCCAAGACTCAGCGATATAAGTTCGGTGGCGCCATCACCGTGCCGCGAACCAATACCCACATCGGTGTCGGTGTCGAAAACATCACCAATCTGTTGTACTGGAACAGCGAGAATATCCCCACCGCAGCCGATAATAATGTTCAGGTGCTGTCGGTGCGTCTCAATCAGGGCTTGCACTACCGTGCTTTCCACTGGGAGAATAGTGTGACGGTGCAGAAATCGAGTCGTGAGGAGGTACTTCCGCTGCCTGTCGTGGCCATCTACTCGAATATGTACGCCTTGTTCAATATAGCAACGCTCAAGGTGCAGTTCGGTATCGATTGTGACTACTACACAAGCTTTTACGCACCTCTTTATCAGCCGGCAACCATGTCGTTTCACGTTCAGAATATCAAGAAAGTCGGCAACTATCCGTTCATGAACCTGTATGCCAACATGAAACTCGGCAAAGCGCGTTTCTACGTCATGATGTCGCACATCAATCAGGGCATGACGGGCAATAACTACTTCTCGATGCCGGGTTATCCGCTGAATCCGCGTCGTTTCCAACTCGGTATTTCCGTCGATTTCGCCAACTGATGCCGTCATGAGTCTCCAACGCATCCCCTCCAAGAAAAATCGCCCCTTTGTGTTACTGTTGCTCCTTGCCGGGGTGCTGATTCTCATGGTGTTCCTGTCGAAGTGCAGTCATCGCGCCACCGATCCTATCGGGTTGCATCCTGCTGCTGTCAAGAGTGGCGGCGATACCATCGATGTTGCTATCGAAATTTCGCCCTTGTCCTACCGATGGCAAGGCGATACAATAGCCGGGCTCGATTACGAGATTATGAAGGGTTTAGCGGCAATGGCCGGTAGGCCTGTCAAGTTCCATCCGTTCGCTCCGCTCAAACAGGCAGTAAACGGCATGGAGAAAGGGTTGTACGACATAATCATCTCGTCGTTGCCATCCACCGAGTCGCTCAAGCAGCGTTTCCGCTTGACAGACGATGTTTATTTGGATCGCGAAGTCCTTGTGCAACGCAAGGATGCCTCTCGTCTTATCACCGAGCCCGAACAACTTGCCAATGATACAGTCTGGATTGCAGCCGGTTCGCCGTTTGCCCAGCGGATACGCAACCTTAGTTCCGAGATAGGCGAACCCATACACATCGTTGCTGCCGAGGGTCGTACAGCCGAGCATCTTGTGATGCTTGTGGCGCGTGGCGAGGTTCCTCGTGCCGTCGTCAATGCCGGTCTGGCGCGACGTATGCAGGCCGAGTATTACCCCGAACTGGACATCTCGACTCCTGTCAGCTTCACTCAGTTCCAGTGCTGGGTGGTCTCGGGTCGTGATGGTGCCTTGGCCGACAGCATCAATGTCTGGTTGCGACGCTTCAAGCAGACGCCGCAGTACGCGGCTATCTTAGCTAACTACTAACTACGAGCTACTAACTACGAGGTGGAAGCGATGGTTGATGTATGCGAAGTCGATCAGGCCCATTACCGCCAGGTCTACGACAGCGTCTTCGAGTCTTCGCCGTGACATGGATACCCGCAGCAACAGTTCTTCGGGTGTTATTGTCGCGTCGCGCAGCGTGTTGAGTATCGAGGTGCGGTTGGCATCGAGGTCAAACATGACGGCGCTGTCCGGGTCGTCTTTTCGCCGCCAAGCCCTAACCATCAGCGGGTGCGCCACGATATTCTCGTCGGCCACCCGGAAGTAAGCCCGCAGTCGGTTGTCATCTTCGCGCACACAAACCGGCCGACGCACGGCTCGTTCTATATCGGCGCGGATAATCGTCACCCCACCTTCGGCTTTGTATGCCGTGAAGGTCGGCGTGCAGGGTGGTTCGCAGTACATGGTGGCAGCAGCCTCGACGACGTAGATGTCTTCCTCGCTGCGCACACCTCGCGGCACACCGTTGTCGTTGACTCCTATCAGTAGTCGGCCACCCGAGTGGTTGGCGAATGCCGAAACCGACCGTGCAATCTTGCGCGGGTCGTTAACGGTCAACTTGAAGTCCTGATTCTCATGTTCACCTTCGGCCACAAGTCGTCGTACCAGGTCGGCTGCCCGGCGTGCTCGCAGGTCTTTGGTCATTGTTTCAGGCGGAATAACGGGTGTTATGGTCGTCCAGGTGCAGCAATACCTCGTCGTGGTAACGTCGGGCAACTCGTTTGGCTTCGTCAAGGTCGTTGAACGTGTAGTTGCCGCAGTCCTTGGCGGTCGCTCCGGGGATTTTGCCTTCGAAGTCGGCTATCCAGGCAAACATCTCGCGCATAGTGTCGGCAATGTCGGCCGGCTCAAGGTTGCCCGACAGTATCAAGTAACTACCTGTGCAGCATCCCATCGGACCCCAGTAGACGACGCGGTCGGCCCAACGGGGATTGTTGCGCAGCCATGTAGCGGCTAAGTGCTCGATGGTGTGAAGTGCCTGCGGCGTAACGGCAGCCTCGCGGTTGGGAGTGGTCATGCGTATGTCGAAGGTTGTCAGCACGTCGCCCGACGGGGTAGTGTCGCGACGCGAAACGTAGATGCCGCGTTCGAGGCGGAGATGGTCGATGGTGAAACTGGGTATCTTTTCCATGATGGAGTAGGGGAGCTTGGATTAAATGAGGGAGAGAATCTTGCCGAGAGCTTCGAAGGTTGAGCGCGGTGCGTCTTCCCAGAAGTTCTCGTACTGAGCGATGTTGTCTTCTGCGCCGGGGGTGTCGCTGATGACTCGCACGGCCAGGAAGGGAACGTTCTTCAGGTGACAAACGTGGGCTATCGCAGCCGACTCCATGTCGACGGCCATAGCGTCGGGGTAGAGGGCAAGGATACGGGCTGTATCCTCGGGGCGCGACACAAAGATGTCGCCGGAAACAATGAGGCCGTGCTTGACACCGGGTATGCTGTCGAGTGTTTCGATCGACAGGGGGCACTCGAAGAAAGCAGGGCAGTTGGCAGCCTGACCCTCGACAGTGCCGGGACCGCACCATACGTCGTGGTAAGCCACGCGGTCGGCTATCACCACATCGAGTATGCCGGCTCGGTTGCCGGTGCCACCGGCTACGCCGGTGTTGATGACCAGTCCGACATGGAAATTCTCGATGAGTGTAAGGGTGGCGATGGCGGCGTTCACCTTGCCGATGCCGCATTTCAGCACCACCACCTCGCGCTTATCGAGCGAGCCGGTGTGAAAGGTTATGTCGTTTATGGTAATCTTTGTATGATTGTCGATCAAGGGCAGCAGGAGGTTGAGTTCCTTCTCCATGGCCACGATTATGCCGATTGCGTTCATCGCATATAGGGTGTTAAGGTGGTGATAATTAGGGTGGTAAATTATATCGCGCTAAAAAACCGATAATCCGTTACCAATAGAAAAGCCTTCCCTGCGTTAGTAAAGGGAAGGCTCGTTTTGACGGGTGGGCGCTGAGGGATTCGAACCCCCGACCCTCTGCTTGTAAGGCAGA